>NZ_CALGOG010000014.1:0-87463 GCF_937958135.1 uncultured Thermosynechococcus sp.
AAGAACTGCATCTGTTTGCCGACCCGCATTGCTGACACGCAGCAGGCGATCGCATAGTCATCGCCCCAGTAAGGACGCATCAAGTCATCGTTTTCGTACTGGATGGAGCTGGTGTCAATCGAAACTTGGGCACAGAAGCGTTTGAAGGCCTCCGGCAAGTTTTCCGACCACAGCACCGTCAAGTTGGGTTCAGGAGCAGGACCTAGGGTGTAGAGGGTATTGAGGATGCGAAAACTGGTTTTCGTCACCAACGGGCGACCGTCCAGCCCCATTCCCGCAATGGATTCCGTGACCCAGGTGGGATCGCCAGAGAAGAGTTCATTGTACTCCGGCGTGCGCAGGAAGCGTACCATCCGCAGTTTCATCACAAAGTGGTCAATCCACTCTTGGATGTCGGCTTCTGTGGCAGTGCCACGGCGCAAATCCCGTTCAAAGTAGATGTCAAGGAACGTTGAAACCCGCCCCAGGGACATGGCGGCGCCATTTTGTTCTTTGACAGCAGCCAGGTAGCCAAAGTAGAGCCACTGTACCGCCTCTTTGCCATTGGCCGCAGGCCGCGAAATATCAAAGCCATAGCTGGCGGCCATTTCCTTGAGTTCCTTGAGGGCTTTGATTTGCTCAGAAAGTTCTTCCCGCAGGCGGATGGTTTCTTCGTCCATGACATCCACTTCTAGGGAGGCCTGCTGAGCCTGTTTGTCGGCAATTAGGCGATCCACCCCATAAAGAGCGACGCGGCGATAGTCGCCAATAATCCGACCCCGACCATAGGCATCCGGCAGGCCTGTAATGATCCCCGATTTACGGCAGCGGCGCATTTCGGGAGTATAGGCATCAAAGACCCCATCGTTGTGGGTTTTACGATATTTGGTGAAGATTTCCTTCGTGCGCGGATCTAACTCATAGCCATAGGCCTTGAGGGCGGTTTCCACCACGCGAATGCCACCAAAGGGCATGATGGCTCGTTTCAGGGGCTTATCGGTTTGCAGACCAACGATTTGCTCTAATTCGCGATCGATGTAGCCCGGTGCGTGGGCTGTAATCGAAGAGGGGACGCTGGTATCGGCATCCAAGACACCTTTTTCTCGCTCCTGTGCCATCAGGTCGCGCACTTTTGCCCAGAGTTGCTGGGTGCGATCGCTCGCCCCTACGAGGAAAGAGCCATCCCCGGTGTAGGGGGTATAGTTGCGTTGAATAAAGTCGCGCACATCAATGCGTTTAACCCAATCGCCCCCTATAAATCCTTCCCATGCCACTTCGGGCAGTTCTGTGTAACGTGTACAGTTCATAAGCGTATTCCTCAATTAAGCATGCAGCACTGTTTAGCGATCGCCTTTTCCTTCTCGCGATCGCGATTTCTAACTCGCAAGAACCTACTAACTGCAAAACTGTAAACGGATGAAAAACTTACACCTAGAAAGCTTGGCTCATAAGCCACACTCAGCTATATTCTTGTAGGCTCAGCCCCCTCAGCTTTTTTGCGGTGCTTACACCTACACCTTCATTTTCATTATACCCCCTGAGTCCTGGAGGCTGATTTCTAGAAAGTTTTTATGAAGTCTTTACAAAAATCAAAATTTTTTCTCACGAGTTTAGGTTAGTTTAGGCGGCGATCGCCTCCCTTTCTGCAGATCTCTGCAAGCGCTCAATTGCTGCATCGAGTAAGGCTAAACCCGCTTCTAGAGTTTCAATCCGACAGAGTTCACTCCGCAGTTCTGCGGCATCCGCAAAGCCCTTGGCGTACCACGTCAGATGTTTACGCGCCTGCCGAATGCCCCGTTCCCCCTTGTATTCCCAAAGGGCAATAAGATGATCCCGCGCACATTGCAGACGCTCCACCACCGTTGGCGCAGGCCGCAGTTCCCCGGTTTTCAAAAAGTGATCAATTTCCCCCACCAAGAAAGGATAGCCCATTGTTCCCCGCGAGCACATCACTCCATCCGCCCCCGTTTGCTCCAAGCAGCGCACCGCCGCCTCTACGGAGAAAATATCACCGTTGGCAATCACGGGAATCCTGACGCACTCTTTCACTCGTGCAATCCACTCCCAGCGGGCGGGGCCGTTAAAGCCTTGGGCACGAGTGCGCCCATGAACCGTAATCATGGCTGCGCCAGCGTCTTCCATTGCTTTGGCAAAATCGAGAATATTAATCTCCTCGTCGCTCCAGCCAATCCGCGTTTTCACAGTAACCGGTACTGGTACAGCTTCTGAGACGGTGCGCACAATCGTGGCTGCTAGTTTCACATCCCGCAGCAGGGAGGAACCGCCGCCGTTCTTGGTAATTTTATTCACAGGACATCCCATGTTAATGTCCACGGTATCGGCACCTTCGGCCACGGCCTTGAGGGCTGCCTCTGCCAAAAAATCTGGCCGGCAGTCAAAGAGCTGAATACTAATGGGGTGCTCATTAGCATCCACTTCCATAATCCGGGGCAGTGTTTTCAGATAGTGCAACCCGGAAGCACTGACCATCTCTGTGTACATCATTGAGTGCGGGGCATAGCGGCGCACCAGGCGCCGAAACACCAAGTCAGTTACCCCCGCTAAAGGAGACTGAAACACCCGACTGTGCAGGGTGAGAGACCCAATCTGTAAAGGGGGTGCCACGCGGGCTTTTAGCTCAGGGGAGAGGGTTAGCATCTCTGCACACAGGTTCAGTGGTGCCCAAGTACTTGCTCTCGATAGGCTGAATAAACTGCCTGCACATTATACCAATTCAAAAAGATGCGAGCCACTTCAAGGGCAGCTCGGGGGCGATTATTGCGGATAAGCCATTGAAGAAGGGGAGCCATTGTTTTTTCATTGAGGATTCCCCATAGGGATAAAACTGCCCAGAGGAAATAGTGAAAGGGGGTCATTTGAATCATGAGCCTGACTTCCCAAGTGGGATGTTTTTTGTAGAATAAAACGGCCATTTTTCCCCTTTCGATTTCTTTTTGAATTAGCGCCGGAACCTGATCGAGAGTAAAGGGGGGATGCCAGTGGTAGCCGACGGCCTTAGGGCATTTGAGTAGTCGCAACCCCAATTGCTTTAGGCGAACCCCTAGTTCCAAGTCTTCCCAGCCGTAAAGTTGAAACTGAGTGTCGAACAAACCTGCCTCTTCTAGCCAATGGCGGGCGATCGCTACATTCCCTGTCGCAAAATAAGCCGCTGAAAAATCAGTGATCTTATATGGCTCTGAAGTTGGTTCTTCAAAATTACAGGTATTAATCACGCGACCATAGGAAAAAGCAGGAACAGCCAGCAGATCGGCAATGCCCAAACGTTTCTTTTCCTCAAGCAGCCGTCGCAGATGTGCCTCAATAAAGCCTGCAGTGACCACCAAGTCACTATCAATAAAAATAATCCATTCCCCTTGTGCATGTTGCAGACCTAAATTGCGCGCCGCTGCTGGACCGCAGTGCTCCTGTTGCAGGTATTTCAAATGGGGCAGTGAGGCAGTAGTTACCTGAAGCCATGCCAGTGTGCCATCCGTCGAGCCATCGTCCACGACAATCACCTCATAGCCCCTCAGGCCAATATCCTCTGTCCAAGTCTGTTCTGTAATTGCCTTAACACACTTCTGGAGAATGGGTAACCGATTGTAGGTTGGAATAATCACACTTAGAAACATCGGGAAACGCCTTTTGCCAAAGGTGATCCAAGCCGTGTTAGAGCAAGCTCCAGTTCATGAGCACACCAGCGAAACAGCCCCGCTGTTCCTAAACGCTTTCTGGCTTCAGAATCTTGATAGGCCTGCCTTAGCAACTGAGCAGCACGCCACCATGTCCAAGGGTGAGCATTGGTCACTCTTGCCTGCTCTGCCGACCAGCCTAGCTTTTTCTGCAGTAAAGCTTCCCAATGACGATGTCGAATGCAACTGGATTGGTAAATCATAATTCTGCGATCAGATCGCGATCTCTGTCTGTGATGAATCCGATACATCAGGAGAGGTTCTGGAACATTACCCATCTTTCCGCCTACTGCCCACGCTCGCTGCCATAGGTCGTAGTCTTCACAAAGAAAACCTTGAAGATACTGCAGGGAGTTGAGTATTTCTTTTTTAGCAACCACAGAAGGATGACCAAAAGGGACACCAAATAGCAGCTCCACCTCGCAACCTTCATGGGAAATTGGATAGCGCCACAGTCCTCGCCCCTGTCCGGTGAGGGTAAGAAATGTTCCACAAATATCCAATTGATATTGGTGAATCCACTTTAATTGTTTCTCTAGACGTTCAGGGTGGGCAATGTCATCCCCGTCCATGCGGGCAACATAGTCTCCTTTTGCTTGGGCAAGAAGTTCGTGGAGTGTCGGCACCAGCCCTTGGTGGTCACGACTCAGAAACGCCACCTTGGGGTTGCCTTGAATATGAGCGGCAATCACCTCGGCAGAGCCATCCGTTGAACCATCATCCAGAATCAAGAGTTCAAAATCTTGGTAGGTTTGCTGAAGAATTGACTGAACAGCTGCTCCGATGTACCGAGCTTGATTATAAACTGGCAAGATTACCGAGACTGTGGGAGCCATTAGACTACATCCTTAACCAATTGTTGGGAATCAAATCCTCAGTGTTTTTGCCTTTGATGGCAAACCACTGCTGAGGAGCAATGACTATCTTGCTGGGAGAAGAGCATAGCCAAGCCCCCCACCAGCTAAAGGTACTGTTGGCAATGATATGGTGTTTGCAAGCACTCATAAGTCGCAGGTCATTATAACTTTCACCGCCACAATTGTGCTCCACAAAGTAGTGAGAAGCCGGAAGGCGGAGGTGTTCCTTTGCCCAAGTAATTTCATCGGAGAAGATAAAAAAGGTTGGCTCCTCCAGTTGCTCTGTCAAGTATCTAATTGCCCTGTGGTAATAGGTCAAGGGTAACAGGCCATGCACGTTCCGCGTTACTTTTTCTGAAGCGTAGTCACCACGGCGGATGTGGATGCTTACGGCATTGCAGGCTTTGATTCTTTGGAGCCAATCTTGATTTACCTCAGAAAGGGGCTGGCAAAAAGTAAAGTCTTGGCGCAGAGTGGCAGCAATTTCCTGAAAGTATTTTTCTGACTGCCAGTAACCAACAAGATAGGCTTTGTCGGGAATCTCCCAAATTTTGGGCCAGTAATGAAAATGGGGTTCAACAATCAGTTGCGGACATAGAAAACGGCGGATGGCAGACTGCTGTTGGGCAAGTCCTCCCATCCCTGGCAGGGCACACCACCCCAACACCGATCGAATGTGGGCAGCAGTAGCAATTTCGCCAGCACAGTTGAAAATGCGCTTTAGCTCAAATCCCTGATGCTTTTTATAGGTTCTGTAGGGGGAAATATCCAGATACAGAGGGACTTTCTTGCGGATTGCCAGCGACCTTGCCACAGCATACTGAAACATTTGGTTGCCTAAGCCGCCTATCAGATTGACGATGATCATTATTTCGACTGTTGACTATTTATGAATAGCGCTGACTTGAGCCAAAATGCTGCAAACGATGGTCTCCACAAAGTAAGCAATGGAAAACCGTTCTGCTTGAGGAGAGTGCAAAAAATCCCAAATCCCCTGCTGGTAGCCTCTATAGGTTTCTTCTGACATTGTTTTAAGAAAGTTGTATAAAGATTTGTAGGAAGAAAAATCTCTGCGGTCAATAAAACAGGCCTTAGGAATGTACTCGGTAATGTCTGGTGCCCCCCAATAGATCGGCACGTTGCCGGCACAAAAGGCATCAAAGATTTTCTCTGTGACATAACCGCGAAAAATGGCGTTTTCGTAAACAATGGAGAAGCGGGACTGCCTCAACACTTCAGCTTTTGTAGGTGCAACGCCCCGCCAAGATGGAAACGGAGGGGATGGTCGGCGGAACCGCCGTTTTTCTAGGGCGTGAATGATCCCCCCAACCACCGGCTGTCGGGCTGATCGATCCCAACCATAACCATACAGGGCAAAGTCCTGTGGTGCATAGCGCTCAAACCAGCGAATCGCTCTAACTCGCTCGCGGTACAGATCTCGATGGGGTGCCCACCAAGCTAGAGCCTTGTTGCTGTTAATTAAAACCACTAGCTGAGACCGCTCTCCATAACCATCTACACCACCTGTTACCTTTAATGGGTGAGGTAATTGAATTCGCTGAGCCTGTTTGATGGTTATGTCGGGGTTCCAAGTGAAGACAGTTTGATAGCGCTGCAATAAGCATTTCTGCCCATTGGCTGGATGGATCAATGGATGTTCAGTAAGAATTACAAATTTTGGAGCATCGGAGTGTGGAAACTGGACATTCAAATGGAGTTCAAAATCCGGCTCGTCACACCCTTCGTCGAGGCCAACTAGTTCAACGCCTTGAACACGAAACCTCTCCCGCAGAGCAACCCAAGGTTGTGTCAATCCATCTGGAGACGCATTCGGATCAAAAAACTGTGCTGTCGGAATATCAGGATAGACAAAAAGACCAGTTAATTCTCGCTTTGTCATATTTTTATTTTTAGATCCAAACTTAAATACTTTTTAAGCGCCAACTTTCCCAAACAAATTCATAATTCCACATCTCGACGTGAGTTTTTGCTAACTGAGAGCGTAAGTTTTGGCGCTTCTCCTTCGAGTTTTCAACAAAGTTATGAAACTGAATTTGAAGGTATCTTATCTTCTCTATGAGAGTGGAGTCAATGAGCTTTTGCAATAAATCATACTCTCCTCCTTCAATATTGATTTTCATTAAATCTACGTTTTCAATAGCAAGATCCTTAAAAACAGCAGGGCAGTCCCGTAGTTCAGCCACTTCTACTTCTCCTAATGTCTTTGGAGTTCTTTTATAAAAACTTGATGCATCTTCAGAGATGTAAATTTGAGAAGTTTTACTAGTATCAGATAATCCATAATTCAAGGTAATAATCTTTGGGTTACTGGCAAACCGTTTCTGACAAATACAGTAGAAGGTTGGAACCGGTTCAAAAATGAAGATTCGACAATTAAATTTTTCATGAATGAGAGCGGAAAAATCTCCTTTGTATCCCCCCACATCTAGGACGATGCTATCTGCATTAAGTGGATAATCAAGCCGTAGAGTACTATCGCCTTTATCTCGAAACCAGCGACGAACTGTTCGCTGATATGAGTCATGAATTAGCAATGAGTCAAGCCAATCTAGAATTTTGCTCATATTTGACAAAATTTGATAAGTCTAGAGAAATGGGTTAAATCACAAAAGTGAGAGTTAAACCCCCAAGTGTCAGTAATCTGCTTACGAACCTGCAAAAACGACTCCCATCGCTCCCAACGCCCCCACAGTTGTGTTGATGATGTTCACGACCTCATTGCTTAACCAAGGATAGCGTTCTTGAAGGGTTGCTCCCACTAGACTCTCCACAAGATTGGCTAGAAAAGCAGCAAGGATACAAATGGGGATGGCGATCGCCCCCATCAAGCCCACACCCCAGCCTAGCACAGCAATAACCGCTGCACCGCCAATCCCCGCCAAGGTTCCCTCAAGACTGACGGCGCCCTCTGTCCCTCGCGGCACGGGCTTTAGGGTAGTGATGAGAAAGGTGCGTTGGCCATAGGCTTTGCCCACCTCACTGGCACAGGTGTCCGAGAGCTTAGTGCTAAAACTAGCCACAAACCCCACCCAAAATAACTCCCGCCATTGGGGAAACAACAGAACAAGGAGTGCACAGACGGTGCCTGTGAAGGCTGACCCCCAGACGTTCTCCGGTCCCCGTGCCCCTGAGCGTTTTTCGGCAATGCCTGCGGCCTCTTTTTCTGCCATGCCGAGGCGGGTGACGGCTGAACCGACCAAGAAATAGACCATGACAATGAGATAGCCCTGCCAGCCCAATGTGCCCCAAATCAGCACCCCCAAGAGCCACGCATGGAAGAGTCCTGCTAGGGTAAGTAATTTTTGCCGCACCAAGAGGGCGATCGCCCCAAGGAAGGTATTCACCAACACCCCCGTCCACCAAGGGTTCAGCCACAGAATGCCATCCACGAGAACTGCCCTCCGAGTGTACTGGCAGCACCTTATCATACTTTTCAGGCCTAGGGGACAAATGATGATCACTTGGCTACTGGAGCCACTGCAACACGCATTTATGGTCAAGGCGCTGGGGGTAAGTACCCTTGTGGGCTGTGTGTGTGCCGTATTGTCTTGTTTTTTAACCCTGAAGGGCTGGGCCTTGATGGGAGATGCGGTATCCCATGCGGTACTCCCCGGCGTAGTTTTGGCCTACTGGCTGGGACTGCCTTTTGCCCTAGGTGCTTTTCTCTTCGGTCTGATGGCAGTTACCCTTATTGGATTTATTCAGCAGCAAACGCGAGTTAAAGAGGATACAGTCATCGGTCTAGTCTTCACAGGCTTTTTTGCCTTGGGGCTGGTGTTGCTCTCGAAAACTGCCAGCAGCGTTGACCTCATGCATATCCTCTTCGGAAATGTTTTGGGGATTAGCGATCGCGACCTCTGGCAAACCGTGATTGTAAGCCTCGTCACACTGATCACGATTGTCCTGCGGCATCGGGATTTCATCCTCTTTTGCTTTGACCCCACCCACGCCCGCACCATTGGCCTGAATACGACGCTGCTATACTATCTCCTTTTGGCTCTGCTGTCCCTAACCACTGTGGCTGCCCTACAAACCGTAGGTATCATTCTTGTCGTAGGGATGCTAATTACACCGGGGGCAACCGCCTACTTGCTGAGCGATCGCTTTGGCGTGATGGTGCTCATCGCCCTTGGGGTGGGCGGCCTCGGCAGTTTACTGGGAACCTATATTAGTTACTATCTAGATGCGTCAACTGGTGGCTGTATTGTTGTCCTACAAACAGTGATTTTTTTGCTGGTGATGATTTTTGCGCCGAAGCATGGTCTCTTGGCCAAAGCCCGCTCTCCTCTAAGTTAGGTTCATGAATTATCTTTGTGGGGTATTGCCGATGCCTTTGCTAGAGTTCATGATATAGTTGCCCCATACATGGGTGAAGACAGTTGCGTTATGGAGTCAGATCAACTGTGGCCTACAGAACGGGTTCCCTCTGAAGCCTCCACCTCCTTTGTTCAGAGAGAGGTAGGCATTGCATCTGACGACGATGGTCATGGCGCACCAACCGATGTGTTAAGGAGTTATGACAGCTTGGTGGAAACTTCAGCAGCGCGCATCAAAGTGATCGGTGTCGGTGGTGCCGGCGGCAATGCAGTAAACCGCATGATTGCCAGTAACGTCGCCGGTGTTGAGTTCTGGTGTGTGAATACCGATGCCCAAGCGCTTGCCCAATCCCAAGCCCATCGCTGCCTACAAATTGGCCAAAAACTCACCCGTGGTTTAGGAGCCGGTGGCAATCCTGCGATTGGTCAAAAAGCGGCTGAAGAATCCCGTGAGGATCTTGCTGCGGCGCTCAAAGACGCCGATTTGATCTTCATTACCTGTGGCATGGGGGGAGGTACCGGCACCGGCGCTGCGCCAATTGTGGCGGAAGTGGCCAAGGAACAGGGCGCCCTAACTGTTGCCGTTGTTACCCGCCCCTTTACGTTTGAGGGGCGGCGGCGCGCCAGTCAAGCCGATGAAGGGATTGAAGCCCTCCAAAGTCGGGTGGACACCCTAATTGTGATTCCCAATGACCGCATCCTTTCAGTTATTTCCGAGCAAACCTCGGTTCAGGATGCATTTCGCGTTGCCGATGATGTGCTGCGCCAAGGGGTGCAGGGGATTTCCGATATTATTAACTTGCCAGGGCTGATTAATGTGGATTTCGCCGATATTCGTTCTGTGATGGCCGATGCTGGTTCTGCCATGATGGGCATTGGCATTGCCTCTGGCAAGTCACGCGCCACTGAAGCCGCTGTCAGTGCAATTTCTTCACCCCTACTGGAGGGGTCTATCGAGGGTGCCAAGGGTGTGGTCTTTAACATTACGGGAGGCACAGATCTCACCCTCCATGAGGTTAATGCTGCTGCAGAGGTCATTTATAATGTGGCCGATGCCAACGCCAATATCATCTTCGGTGCCGTCATTGATCCCCAAATGCAGGGGGAAGTTCAAGTTACGGTGATTGCTACCGGATTTAGTGGGGAACCCATAAACCGCACCCGTGCCACAGCCAAAACAACGCCCCTGACGAATCGCCCCTTAACAACAGCACCTCCCCCTCCTGAGACACCTGTGCCACCACCAGAGGTTGAAGCCAAGCCCAAGCTGGACATTCCGGAGTTTCTCCAGCGACGGCGACCGAACCCCTAGCTATTCAAGGTACCCATCCCTAAAAGGGGCTAGCAAGTCACCTCAAAGACCTAATTCGCGGGCGATCGCCATTAACCCCTCGCGGTACGAAGGATAGTGGAGCTTAACCCCTAAAACTTTCTTGATTTTCTCATTGCGCACGCGGCGGGATTCGCGCCAGAAAGACTGAGCCATGGGACTTAAGTTGGCGGCCTCTAAGGGGATAGCTGGCGGGGCGGGGCGACCCAAAAGACGATAGGCCTCAAGGAAAACAGGAAGCGACTCTGAAGGCTGATCATCACTGAGGTTGTAAATTTCGCCGGGCGTGGGTTGAACCAGCGATCGCTGGAGGGTTTGGACAATATCCGCCACATGAATTCGGCAAAAGTAGTGCCCCGGTTTGTCAATGAGTTGGACATCGCCCTTGAGAATACGAGCGAGGGGATTGCGCCCTTCGCCGGGGCCATAGATGCCGGGAAGTCGAAAGATATGGGTGGGCAGATTCGAGTTGAGAAGGGTTTGCTCAATTCTGACGCGGTGTTGTGAGCGCAAATTTTGGGGATTGACCGGCGTGGTTTCATCCACCCAACCCCCTTGGCGATCGCCATAGACCCCTGTGGTCGAAAGATAACCAAACCAGTGCAGATTGAGTTGCTCTAACTGGGGCAACAGTGCCAGCACAACCGCATCCTCCCCTTGGCGATCCGGAGGAATACTGTGGAGGATGTGAGTGACTCCCTCAAGGGCGATCGGGGCTAAGGGAACTTGCTCCCCCTGCTGCTCCCATGCAAAGGGAAAACAGGGAACAGTGCTGAGTTCTGGTGGCGCCTCTCCCCGACGATTGGTGATGACCACATCAATGCCTTGGGCTTGGAGCGATCGCGCCAACCACGTTCCCGTATAACCGCAACCGAGAATGAGAACCCGCATTGCCCTCTAGTCTTGGGAAGAGGCTGCCGGTGCATCCACCAAACGCACCTTTGTGGCCAAGCCCAGCACTTGCAAAAAGCGAATCGTGAGCCACGTTAGATCCAATTCCCACCACTGCAAGCCATGGCGTGCGGAGTACTGATGGGCATGGTGGTTATTGTGCCAACCCTCCCCAAAGGTTAACAGAGCTACCCACCAGCAATTGGTTGAGTGATCCGTGGTTTCAAACGTGCGATAGCCAAAGGTATGGGTGGCACTGTTGACCAGCCAAGTGGTGTGATAGACCGTTACAAGGCGCACAAAAATGCCCCAAATCACGAATGGCCAGCCGCCCCAGAGGTAAAGGACAATGGCCAAGACCACCTGAATCGGCAGAAAGTACTTGTCAAGAAACTGATAGACAGGATCATCAGCAATATCTTTGGTGAAACGGGGAATCTCAGCCTCCGCCGGCACCTCACGAAACATCCATTCAATATGACTCCACCAAAAGCCCTTACGGGAATCGTGGTGATCATTCGGTTGATCTGAGTAGAGATGGTGATGGCGGTGCAGTCCAACCCACCAAATCGGCCCCCCTTGCATTGAGAGCGTGCCACAAAAAACCAAGAAATACTCTAACCATTTGGGCACTTGGAAGCTGCGATGACTGACAAGACGGTGCCAGCCAAGGGTAATCCCAATCCCCGCAGTCAGCCAGTGAAGCACAAGCGCCAGCAGGACTGCTTTCCAGCTAAACATACCGGGTAAAAAAGCAAGGAGGGCACCGAGGTGAACAAAAATAATAAAGGTCGCCGTAGGCCAGGCAATGGGGGGTTTGGCAACGGTGGCTTGGGTCATGAACACATCCGCAAAACAACTGAGTAGGCTGCTGTTCTCTCTGGGCTGAGCTTGAACAACAATCATCAGAGTTTAGTATAGCGAGCGATGGTTGAGTATCTTTACTTAGCGTGTTTTTCCCACGACGAATAATTCAGCAATCCGCTCTCTAAGTTCCCTCGGGCGGGGGAAGTCTTTTGGAAGAGTGTCCCCCAAAATGCCGGGTAGGATACCGAATAGCAGGCTGATTATTTCGTTTTCTGTGGCTTTGTAACGAAATGTTGCATTTTCTCAGATTAATCCCTAGGATATAGGGTAAGGGGTGGTAGATATTAGGAATTATGAAAACGCCACGTTGGACACGACTCATTGACTTCCTGCAGCGGGAGATGGCACTGCCCACCGCTGCCATTGACTTTGGCCTCAAGCACTGCGATAAGCAGGTGAACTTGTTACCCGTTGTTCTCTGGCAGTATGGCTTGGTCAGCCTCGAACAGCTTGACCGCATCTTCGACTGGCTAGAAACCACTCAGTTCTAGTGACGCTCTCAGAATTCTTTTATTAAGACTTAATGAATGACTGTTTCCTTAGCTACAAAGTCATAACTCTGGGAAATTCCTAACTGCTGAGGTAAAGAGATTGGACTTTGCCATCCCACGGATTGAATTGACAACAGGGGCGAAGGATTTTTGAAGGTTCCCCAGAGGTAAACTTTCTTACCCAGTAGCTCAGGGGGAACGGTAATTTTATAACTACAACCCTTATTACCAGCAGAGGACAGAGTAGCGGTAGCACCACCCATTGGAAAGCCGCCGGGGGGATGCAGTGTGGCATTAATTACAATCTCATCGCAGGAGATGGAAGGAGATTTATTGACCTTACCGATAATCGTAGGGCGCACCCGTACATTACTTGGGGATTGTAATTGCCCGATCGGGGTGGAAGCTACAGGTACAGCACGACCCACAGTGGGGTTGAGAGCAACAGCGAGGAGTAAACCTTTTTGATTTAGCATTTAGGTGTCCTTGGTGTGAGTGGAGAGAACAGTTTTCTCTAGCCCCTATGGGCTGAATACTCTTATCGTAGAGGAGCTGACTAAGGACTCCTGTAGTGGTTCTCACCGGCAATAGAGGACGCTCATCACCAAAGCCAGCCCCCCTGTGATCATGAGAGTGATTAAATATACGCAACGACTCAAATGAAGGGCAGTCCTCACGGTGGTTTGATCAATCGGTTGCAGCGGTTCTCCCAAAAAGGGTTTCACTTTCACCGTGCCGCGATAAGTATTTGTGCCCCCCAAACGGATGCCCAAAGCAGCCGCATAGGCACACTCACTCCAGCCGGAATTGGGACTGGGATCTTTGGGGGCATCCCGACAACACCACTGCCATACCCGCTGCCACTGCCCGGAACAGAGGGCAACCAGAAAAACTAACAACCGACAGGGCAACCAGGTGAGAACATCCTCGGTTTTGGCAGCAAACCAGCCCCAATGAGTATAGGGCGGCTCGCGGTAACCAATCATGGAATCCAGTGTACTGGCGGCTTTATAGGCCATGACAAGGGGCAGAGGCGTGAGTTGAGGACTCATAAGGGTGGCGATCGCCCCATAAAAAAGCGGCGCCATCATGCCATCGGTGGCATTTTCACTCACGGTTTCCAGAACCGCCCGCAGAATCTCCGGCGCCTCTAGCTGAGCAGTCTCACGTCCCACATATTTAGCCAAGGACTGGCGTGCCCCCTCAAGATTGCCAGCAGCCAAAGGTTCAAGTACCTCCGTTGCTGCATCCCGCAAACTGCGACCGGCAAAGCCACTGGCAGTGCCCACCACCGCAATTCCCCAGCCCAAAAGGGGCGAGATTCTCATTCCCAAGGTGACCAATCCCCAGCTAATGAGGGCAGACCCCGTGATTAAACTGAGTGCAAGGACTGCCCCCCCCAACCGTTGTCCCCAGAAGGGCCAGCCTTGGCCATAGTTGAATGTGTTGCTGAGGGTTTGAATATACGCTCCCATCCAGCGCACTGGATGCGGCCAGCCCCACGGATCGCCAAGGCCAAAGTCAAGGAGAGCAGCACCAACAAGAATTGTGTAGGCAATAACTTGACAGGACACAGGCAGGAGCAACGGCGGCGATCGCTCATTTTAGAGCCTTAGCGCCACCCAGCCCGATCCATAATCCGCAGGGCCTCGGCATTATTGCGGCCAAAAACCGCTGCATTGACATTCTGTCCCCGGAAGTTGCCAAACCGCTGCACAATCGGATGCAAGGGTACCCCTGAGCGCACGGGATACTCAAAGTTGGCCATGGCGAACATTTCCTGAGCCTTGGGACTGACGAGGTACTCCAAAAAGCGGATGGCTGCCTGACGATTGGGGGCCCCCGCCACCACACCGGCACCACAGATATTCACGTGGGCACCGCGATCGCGCTGATTGGGGAAAAATAAGCCCACTTTCTCAGCAACTGCCCGGTCTTCTGCTTTATCTGAGGCAATTAAGCGTGCTAAATAATAGTGATTTGCAATTGCGACAGTGCCCACTCCTGCGGCACAAGCGCGAATTTGTGCGGTATCATTTCCCTCCGGCGGTCGGGCAAAGTTCTGCACCAGCCCCCGCGCCCATTCTTCCGTTTTCTTGGCCCCGTGAATCGCCAACAATGACCCTGTCAGGGATTGATTATAGATATTGCTGGAACTGCGAGTCAGAATCTGCCGCCGCCACTTGGGATTAGCGAGATCCTCATAGCTGGAGAGTTGGTCGGGATTCACTTTGGCTTTATCGTAAATGAGAACCCGTACTCGCCGCGAAAGGCCGAACCAATGTCCTTGCGGCTCCCGTAGGTTGGCCGGCACAACGCTGTTGAGAACCCTGGACTGAATGGGCTGTAAAATTCCTGCCTCTTGGGCGCGCCACAGCCGACCTGCATCCACTGTAATTAACACATCAGCAGGAGTTCGGCTGCCTTCACTGCGAATCCGTTCAATTAGAGCATCCGCTTCCGCTTCAATAATGTTCACCCGGATGCCCGTCTGCTGGGTAAAGCCGCTGTAGAGGGCTTTGTCGGTGTCGTAGTGTCGCGCCGAATAGACATTGATGACCTCCCCTGTTTGTCTCTGCTGAGCATAGCTGGATTCGGCGTCTTGATTCCAGAGGGAATGGGCAACATAGGCGGTCGCTGCAGCGCCCATGCCCAGGAAAACACGGCGACTTACTTTCTGCATAGTTGAGAATTTCTCCTAATTTCAAGCTGACAAATATTCTAAAACCACAAGTCAGCTTTTGCAATTTCTTCCCAATAAGTTTAGCCCTTACCGTACCACCACCGGCGATCGCTAGGGCTTAACTCCACCCAATAGAGGGTGATTACCATCATGGCGCCCGTTTCAATGTGGCGTACCCAATAGCTGGGATGCCGTTTTGTGGCGTTATCGAGGACAAGCCGCCGGCCAATGCGCCGCCAACTGGGTTCTTTGCTGCGCCACGCAATGCGACAACAGGGCCACGGCAACTGCTCGCGATCAAAAAGGCGACAACAGGGGCCCACCACTTCGTAGCTAAAGGAGTAACCGGGACTGTGAAGTTGAGTCCCGCTTGCCAAAACAGGTGGCGGTTCTACTGCTAAAGATGAATGAATCAAAGGGATGCGCTAGTATGCAGGCCGGCTTTTTAGTGTATCAGGAATTCTCCTTAGGGTTCCTGTGCCGCCATCAAAAGGGTACAGCAGCTAAAGCCAACGACAAGTGGAAACAAAGACTGAAGCCAGCCACTCAAGCCTGTGGTCATCAAAGCGATCGCCAGAGCCAACATCTGCAGGCGGCGTTGCTGTGCTGATAGGGCAACCGGCAGTTCGATGAATTGCAGCCCCTCAGCAGGCAAAGGCAAGGGCATCACTCCCCCCGGTGGAAATGCCCAATACTGGTACTGCTCAATAAAAAGATCTGTCCAGCCGTGCTCTTGGCACCAGGCCACTGCGGACTCATAGGAGTATTTGACTAACTGTAACGAGGGATAACGATCCATAGGGGCACTGGTCAGGGCAAGACAATCAACATCTCTATTGAGAACATAACAGAACTGAGAAATCTGTTTGCAACGCTTGTAGTAACTCTTAATCCTTTAGCTTCAGAGAAAATTAAGATTCTCCTAAAGAAGTCGGTAGATATACTGGAAAATAGATAGAGTAGCGTCAGAAAACACGAGGGTTCCTACACAACTACTCATTTCAGCTCGATTGCAGCTCGTTAATGTAAAGAAGTGTTTATTTAGATTTTTCGGTGAGGAGTATTGTTAAGCCACCAATCCAGGGTTTTCAACAATCATTAAAATTCCTGTAAACCCTTATGAAATCTTGCTGGGCAATGAGCCTAACCCAGTCATGAAATCCCTTAAAAACTATCCAGGAGGCGGTCATGTTGCTGGAGGCACCGACGGTACCAATTTCACCTCTTGCCTTGCTCCATAGCCTATTAGAACTGCGGCAGGAAATTACTAAAGAGGGGGAAGCCCGTTTTCAACAGTGGTACTCAAAAATTAAGCGATCCGAATTTATACTTAGTGCCCGCAATCTTGCCTACTATTTAGCCTTGCGCTGGCGGGATCTGCGGGCAATTCAAATGGCGTTGATGCCCTGGGGACTATCCTCCTTGGGACGCATTGAGTCACGGGTGTTACCCAATTTGGATGCGGTGATTAACACCCTAGGCGCCCTTTGCCATACCCATGAGGCATTGCCCCCTCGCCCCCCTCTAGAGGCTTTTTTTGCGGGCGATCGCCAACTGCGCCGCCAGACCGAGGAACTCTTTGGTCCCATTCGCGGCAAACGCCATGTGCGCATTATGGTGACCCTCCCCACGCAGGCGGCCACGGATCCGCAATGGAGTATTACACTCCTGCGCAAGGGGATGAACTGTGCGCGCATCAACTGTGCCCACGATGACCCCGCCACTTGGGAGGCAATGATTGGCCACCTGCGAGCGGCCAGTCAGCTAACGGGTCAACCCTGTAAGATTCTCATGGATCTAGGCGGTCCCAAACCGCGCATTGCGGAAATTGCCCCTGAAATGGTGCGTCTCCATCGGGGCGATCGCCTGCGCTTGACGAGGCAAATTTGCCTTGAAGCCACAGAAATCCCGCAATTTACCTGCTCCTTGCCGGAAATTTTGCCCCAGTTGGCGGTGGGACAGCGGGTCTGGATTGACGATGGCCACATTGGCGGCCAAATCATTCACAAAGATGAGCAAGGGGTTGAACTCACGGTTACCCACTGCAAGGAGGGGCAACGCCTCAAAGTGGCCAAGGGCTTGAACTTCCCCGACAGTGATTTGCGCCTGTGTCCTCTAACGGAAAGCGATCGCGCGCATCTGGCCTTTGCTTGCCGCCATGCCGACATCATTGGCTACTCCTACGTTCAGTCTGCTGAGGACATTGCGCTACTGCAACGGGCGTTGGAAAACTACTGTGGCGATCGCGCCGACCAGATGGGCATCATTGCCAAAATTGAGACTCCGAAAGCCATTCGGGCACTGCCAGAAATGATCATCCAAGCAGCGGGGCAGCAACCCTTTGGGGTCATGATTGCGCGGGGGGATCTCGCCGTTGAAATCGGCTACCAACGTTTGGCGGAAATGCAGGAGGAAATCCTCTGGCTGTGTGAAGCTGCCCATGTGCCGGTGGTGTGGGCCACCCAAGTCCTTGAAAACTTGGTGAAAAAAGGCGTGCCCTCGCGGGCGGAAATTACCGATGCGGCCATGGCTGAGCGAGCGGAATGCGTCATGCTCAACAAAGGTCCCTATGTGGGATTGGCAGTGGATATTCTCGACGATGTCCTTGTCCGCATGGAAGCTCACCAGCAGAAGAAAACCCCCCAGCTGCGGGCATTGCACTCGTGGCAGCCCTATGAAACAGCGGCGATCGTGCGCCAATAAACCTGCAATTAACCCTCCGAGAGGATACTGGGGCGAATTTTATCGCCGTCCCGCAGGGGGCGACTGGCGCGCACGACATAGCGCTCGCCGGGGTTCAACCCCCCGAGAACCTCCACCTTGTCCCCGCGCCGTTGGCCGAGAGTAACCGGCCGTTCTTGCACGCGATCGCCCACCACCACAAAAACACTGCCCTGGCGTGAGGACAGCCGCCCTTCTTCAAAGCCACTGAGAGCCGACTGAGGAATTATCAAGCGTGGTGCATCGGCTCTTTGGAAAGTTACCCGTGCCAGCAAACCGCTGCCTAAGCGTTCATCGGCATTGTCAATCCCCACTTCCACAGGAATCAGGCGAGCAGCGGCAGCAGCGGGTGAAATGCGGGTAATCCGACCTTGGTAGGTGCGATTGGGAACGGCATCAAAGGTGATGGTTGCCCCTTGAGCGGGGGCTAATCTGGCCAGTTCCCGTTCTGAGACCTCCACCACCACCTTAAGTTGACGAATATCCCCAAGGCGCAGGATCTCTCCCCCCGGCTGCAGCAGGTTGCCCACTTCGGTGAGTCGCTCCAGCACCACCCCATTCAGGGGCGATCGCACAAGGGCTTGATTTAGGCGTGCCCGTGCCTGTTGAACAAGGGCTATTTGGGCTTGCACCCGTCCCTGGGCAACGGCCACCCCCTGTTGAACGGTCACCACTTCTGCTTCGCGGGAGCGCAGTACCTGCCGTGCCCTTTGGGCCGTTGTGCGGGCTTGTTCCACTGCTTGCGCTGAGACGGCACCCTCCCGCCCTAGGGTTTCAAGGCGGCGGGCATCGCTTTCTGCTTGCTGGAGGGTAAGACGGGCTTCTTCGACGGCGGTACGGGCACGGTTGACGGCGGCTTGGGCTTGAATCACTTCACTGCGGCGGGCGGCAAGTTCAGCCTCTGCTTGAAAAACCGCGTTTTTGAGGACAACCGGATCCACCTCCGCCAGCAATTGCCCCAATTGCACGCGATCGCCCACATCGACCCCAAGGCGAATCACTTGACCTTCTACTTGAGAACGCAGCATCACTTCACGATAGGGGCGTGTGGTACCCGTCAGAGTTGCCCCCGCTTCCAAGGGCGCCAACCGTGCCACAGCCACATCGGCGTTGACCCCTTCACGGTCTGGACGGGCAACTGCCGGTGATTCTAAGCGACCCATGGCCGACCGGCATCCCCCTAGGAGCACCGCGATCGCGATGGCTCCCAGCCATTGGTGCTTTACCATGATTGACCCTGTCATTTTTCCAACTGCTGCTGATAGCCTATCACACTCTCCCCCACTGCATTAGTAATACCTCCCAAACAAGGCGAGGCTGAACGTACTGCTGCAAATACTGGCGGGCACGCTCCAATTCCTGAAGCATTGAAACACACCGGGGAAACTCTCCCCCTTGCCACAGTTGCTGCTGCATTAGACTCAGAAGCCACAGCTGCCGTTCCACATCTAGGGACTGGCTGATGTCCCGTGCCAATTCCAAAGCAGTTTGTAGAGGTAGGGGGGCAGTCAGTTGTTCACCAAGGTGGCGAAACGCCTCAGGAATTTCTTGCCATGTTTGCCAGGCTTGCAGAATTGCCCCCGGCGACCCTGCTCCCAAAGCCAGCAGGGCGGGAGTGACTTGATGCCAAAACTCAGGGGGAGCCACCTGTGCCAGTACCTGTTCCATATCCTGACGATTAAGGGGATAGAAGGGAATGTGCTGACAGCGGGAAACAATTGTATTCAATAAAGCCGATGGACTGGGGGCAATGAGAATTAGCGTGGCACGCCCCGGTTCCTCAAGGGTTTTCAGCAGGGCATTGCCAGCGGCTTCATTCATGGTTTCGGCTTGGGTTAAAACCACCAGCGATCGCGGGGCGCGCATAGGCGGTTGGCTGAGGTGACGGCTGAGTTGGCGAATTTGCTCCAAGCGCAGTTGAGGCGGGCTGCGGGGAATCTCCTTATTTGCCGCAAGCAGTTGGCGACGGGTGTAGAGCGTCCCTTGCACACTGTAGGTGGGTTCTAGCCAGAGGACATCGGGGTGGTTGCTAAGGTCACTGTCCTCTTCGAGAATGGCGTGGAGGAAGCAGCGGGCAGTGAGGGCACGGCCGACGCCTTCAGGACCCACAAAAAGGTAGGCGGGTGCTAGGCGCTGGCGCTCAAGGGCATGGGTTAACAGTTGTACGGCGGTTGGCTGACCAATAACCGGTTGAAACCAATTCATGACCTCGGAAAATGGGCTTCAACATAGGCAATGGCACTGGGGCGATCGCTGACAAGGCCATCGAGCATCGCTGAGCGCAGGGCAAGGAGAATCTGCCGTAATTGCGGCCCACGGGCATAGCCCAACTGCTGCAGGTCGTGGCCATTCAAGGGGGGCTTTTGCAACCGCCACTGCCAGAGATATTCCCGCAAGAGGGTCACATCCGACAACGCTGCTTCACTCCCCTTTGCCTGCTGCACCGCTGCCAACAGCACAATTAGAGGGAGGGGCTGATGTTCTAAAAAGTTGCAGTAGCAACTGCGGGGTTGCTGGCTCTGCCGCAATGTCTGCCATGTCTCTTGAAAGTTAGGAAAAGTGTCGAGCCACTCCCAGATCTGCTCCCCCAGTTGCAGTTGACGGGCGATCGCCCCTGCGGTGGGAACCGTCACAATCAGTGCCAAGAGTTCTAGCTCCCACAGGGGAAAGCTTTGCCACTCCCGCCGCTCAGGAACCTCTGGCCACCACTCCCAAACCAATTTTAGGCGTTCTTTAGCTGCTGCATCAAAGGTGACTTGGCGATCTAAACACTCGAGGGCACCCAACTCCGCCAGCATTGTTAAGGCACGCTCACCGCCAAAGTGTTCGCCAGGGGCAAGGGGGAGTTCCAGAATATAGCGCAGTTCATTGCGCAGCCGACTCTGGAGGGAAGGCCGTTTTGAGGTGGAGCGATCGCCCCCTCGGGGCGCGCCTAAATGGCGATCGCGGCCGGCAAAAACACCGCTTGTCAGGGCATATTCGATGTACTGGCGGGTTTGCGGCTCTAGGTCAAAGCCAAGGCGCACCGCAAAACGCACCGCCCGAAAAATCCGTGTCGGGTCTTCAATAAAACTGTTGGGGTGAAGCACCCGAATCAACCGCCGCTGCAAATCCTCCTGCCCCCCAAAGAAATCCAGAATCTCGCCGTGGCGCGGTGGGGTAAGGCGCATGGCCAGGGCATTGATGGTAAAGTCGCGGCGGTAGAGATCTTGGCGAATCGAACTGGCTGCCACTTCCGGATGCGCTGCCGGATAGGGATAAAACTCACTGCGGGCAGTGGCAATATCTACGGCAAACCCTGCCAGGGCCGACGTCTTCGGCCAGTGGAGCGCAGCGGTTTGAAACTGACCGTAGATCTGTAAATCCGTCTCGGGGTAGAGGTCATGGAGCGCTTGCGCCAAATGCACCCCGGCCGCCTCCTCCTGTTGCACCCCATCTACAACTAAATCAAACTCCCGTGTGGGTAAGGGGCAATTCCCCTGGGCGATCGCCAGCAGCAGATCCCGCACGGCGCCTCCCACAAGGTAAAGTTGCCAGCCCTGTTCCTTGGCGATCGCCGCCGCCCGTTGTAGCAGTGCCCACAGTGCCTCCGGCAGCCGTTCCTGTAAAGCTTCGTAAAGATTTAAGGCTGGCAAAGGGCACACGGTTTCCGTTTCGCGGCTAAGGGCATAGAGATGGCGCAACACATCGGTACGGGTAACAATCCCCACAAGGTCACCCTGATCATTCACCACGGGTAACCGCCCAATATCGTACTGCACCATCAGGGCTTGAATCTCCGGTAACGGTGTCGTGGGCGAAACCGTGCGCACCGGTGCTTTCATATAGCCTTTGACCGGCGCATGGGCAAACCCATGGTGCAGCGCCACATCTAAATCCCGCCGTGAAATGATCCCTTGAAGTTCCCCTTCTGCACTCACCACCGACAGCCCGGAATGGCCATAGCGCAGCAAGATGCGGTGGGCATCGGCAATGGAGGTCTCTGGGCGGACAGTGCGCACAGGCGAGGACATGAGTTCTGCTGCGGTTGGCGGACGGGGAATTTGTTCTTTGAGGGTCTCAAACAGCTTTTCGAGCAGCGCCTCTGGATGGTCTGTGGTAACGGTTACTGCGGCAGCTTGGGCATGGCCACCCCCCCCCAGGGGAGTCAGCAAATGGGCAACATTGACCCTAGGAATGCGGCTGCGGGCAATAATCGCAAGATGATGTTGCCGATACTGATGCCCAAGGAGCAGGGCATCGCACTCACTGAGATCCGCCAATTGGCTGACTAACCGTGAGAGTCCAGGGAGATAGTCCGCTGTGTGCAGCAGTACCCAGCCCAGTCGGTAGCCGTGATGAACTACTTGCTGGAGATTCGCCCACGCCTGCCGCAGATAGGGTTGCAGCTCTGCACTCAAGCCAGCCTCGGAATAGGTGGCGATCGCCCGCTGATTTGCCCCTTGGTTCAACAGCCAAGCCAGGGCCTGCACATCCCGCACTGTGGTTTGCTCAAAGGTCAAAGAACCCGTATCGGCATGAATGCCCAACGCCAGCACCGTTGCTTCTGTCGGGGAAAGGGTAATTTTTTTAGCCTGCAACTGTTCACAGAGAATCGTACTGGTGGCGCCAACGGGTTCTAACCATTGCTGCTGCGGCACAATGTCCCCTGTTACCTCTAAATGGTGATCGTATAGACCAATTCGGACGTGGGGCTGGTCTAGCCATCCTGCGGCTTGCCCCAACTGGCGGCGCCACTGCGTATCCACTACCCAAATTTGCCGCAATTGGCTAGGGTCAACGGCTCTTGCTTCAATGAGGGGATACTCATCGCGGTGATAGGCCAAAAACTCCCCCACCTTGGGGTGCGTCCCCCCCGTCAGGACAATTTTGGTACCCGGATACAGACGCGTCAGACCTACGGCTGCCCCTAGGGTATCAAAATCGGCAATTTGATGGCAAAGGACAACATCCATGAGAGCTTCGATAAGGGGACGGTAGCTACCCTGTATCCAGTCTGCGGCAAGTTGTGTTCCAGCCAAACCAGCAAAAGAACGGCAATCAGTAAAGGAAGGGAATCAGTTTTTTCACCGCCTGCCGATAACTGGCGTAGTCCTCAAACTTAGCCGCTAGCCACTGCTCCTCTTGAGCCGCCTTGCAGTCAAAGAAAATGAAGAGGGCGATCGCCCCCAGCCCGTGGGAAAGGCTCATTTGCCAAGCCGTATAAGCCAAGGCCAAAAAGATGACACTGCTATAGATCGGATGGCGCACCCACCCATAAACCCCCGTGGTCACTAATTGACTGTCTTCCTTAGGATGGGGGAGGGGCGTCAAGTTATTCCCTAGGTGAAACAGGCCAGCAATCCCCAGGCCAAGGCCAATCAGCCCCAAGCCAAGGGTCAGTCCTAGGCGCACCGACAAGGGCAAGCTCACCACTCGTACCACCGGCAAGAGAATAAAGCCAATACTGAGCACCGCTTGGCCAATGACCCAAAATTCTCCCCGTTGGTTGCGCCACCAGTCTTTACTGAATCCCCACTCCTGCAGTTTACTCACGTTGGTTGCTGTCTTCGGTGGATACCTTAATTCTAGTGAATGCTAGCGATCGCCTGCTTACTCCACAGGCAGCAATAATTTTGTGGCTTTAGCACTGGCTTTTTGGCTTTCGTTCGCCCACTGCCGAGCTTGCCCAGTGATTCTTGGAGAGTTCCCATGGGGCAAATGGCACACCAGGCCCGCTGATTAAAGATCACCCCTAAGAGAATTGCCACAATGGATGTGACGACACACAGATTCACAAAGAGACCCCCCACCGCCATCCAATTGCCCCATGCCAAGGTCATGCGAATGGCAAAAATGGTCAAGCGAAAGACAGCCCAGCGGAAACGCTGTTTTTTGAAGAGTTTGGGATAGGGACGGTGGGGACTAAAGTGATAAGTCAAAGAAGGCGCCCCGAGGGCAGAGGTTACTACACCAGTAGCGGCTACGAAAATAGGCCAGCACGGGAATACCCAGCATGAGGTAGCCGAGCCACGGCTACCAAAGACCCCCAATCGCAATCAAGAAAAAATAGCCAAATTGTTGCCCATTGACTGGACTTGCTCCGCAAGGATTGTTTCATAACATGCCTAGCCATATAGTCTTATATGGCTATAGAGTTATTTAGTGGAATAAGTCAAGACCTTGATTCGCTGCCTTTATTGTTCTTCACATAAGGGGGAAGTCCCTAGCCGTGCCGTTCTAGCGCCAACTGCACCAAGCGATGAACTAACTCTGGAAAAGGCACGCCACTGGCCGCCCACAGTTGCGGGTACATACTCAGGGCTGTAAACCCCGGCAGGGTATTCACTTCGTTCATCAACACTTCCCCTGTGCTTGGGAGATAGAAGAAATCAAAGCGGGCAAGGCCGGCGGCATCAAGGGCTTGAAAAGCCTGTAGGGACAGGGTGCGGATCTGCTCACTCACTGCGGGGGGAATGTCCGCAGGGATATGGAGTTGGGCGCGACCCTCGGTATATTTCGTTTCGTAGTCGTAAAACTCACTGTTGTAGGTAATTTCCCCCACCACCGAGGCTTGGGGTTTGTCATTGCCGAGCACAGCGCATTCTAGCTCACGGGCAACTACACCTGCTTCAACAATAATGCGGCGATCCAATTCAGCAGCGGCCTCGAGGGCAGTTGTGAGTTGTTGGCGATTTTTTGCCTTGGTAATGCCCACTGAGGAACCAAGGTTGGCGGGTTTCACAAAGCAGGGATAGCCCAGTTCGGTTTCAATGCGATCGCACAAATGGTGGTAACGACAGGGATCCGACCAGAGGTCACTGCGCTGAAGGGCTACGTAGCGCACCTGGGGTAAGCCCACCGCGCCAAAGACCGTTTTCATCAGAATTTTGTCCATACCAATGGCCGAGGCGGCCACCCCTGAACCCACATAGGGGCGTTGCATCAATTGCAGCAGGCCTTGAATGGTGCCATCCTCACCGTTGGGGCCGTGGAGCATTGGGAACCAAACGTCAATGGTTTCAGCAACCGTAGGAAATTGCCAGAGGGACGCCTCTGGTGCTGGCTCAGCGGGGATGCCAACGCGGTCTGTCAAGCGCCAGTAACCATCTTTTTGAATATAGATGGGCACCACTTCATAGCGATCGCGATTGTCGCCTTCGGCAAAGGCTTGGGCGATCGCTGCTGCCGAGGCCACTGAAACCTCATGCTCCCGTGAGCGTCCCCCAAACAGTAGCCCAACCCGCAGACGACCCATAGTGTAAACCCGTGTGAATGTGACGGTTTCTTGGTAGGATTTTCAAGGATTATACAAAGTTTGGGAGTTGCTATGGACGTGGGGCAAAAAGTGCGCGTCTGTCGAATTCGCGATCGCGTCGCCCAAGACATCATTCAAAAACTCGGCCAAGTGGGTCAAATTACCGGTTTTAAGATGACCGATGGCAGTGGGGTTGGCGTTATTGTCACCTTTGACGACCGCTCCAGCACTTGGTTTTTTGAGGACGAAATTGAAGTCGTTGGCTAATTTCTGCCCTGCCGCCTTTTTCGCAGCAACTGCGCTGGGTCAATGAGACTCCAAACTTGGATCCGACCGAATCCGATAGAAAAAGGCCGCATTAGTGGTACGTTGTATTGTGGTGCGCTTGCACCAAGCGCTGCATTCCACTTTCAATCGCGATCGTTGTGCCCCTTGGCGAGCGATCGCCCTCTAAAAAACGCAAATGAATTTACCTAGACAGTAGGCAAACGTCCATGGTCATATCAGCAGAACGAACCAATGTAGGCTTTATTACTCAGGTCATTGGCCCTGTCGTTGACATTGAATTTCCCAGCGGCAAAATGCCCGCCATTTACAACGCCCTGCGGATTCAAGGCAAAAACGAGGCCGGCCTAGACGTGGCAGTTACCTGCGAAGTGCAACAACTGCTAGGCGATAACCGCGTCCGTGCCGTTGCCATGAGCAGCACCGATGGCTTAGTGCGGGGAATGGAAGTTGTTGACACCGGTGCCCCCATCAGCGTGCCCGTCGGGACGGCTACCCTTGGCCGCATCTTCAATGTGCTGGGTGAACCCGTGGACGAAAAAGGTGCCGTCAATGCCACTGAAACCCTGCCTATTCACCGTCCTGCCCCCAGCTTTACGCAATTGGAAACTAAGCCCTCGGTGTTTGAAACGGGCATCAAGGTGATTGACCTACTCACCCCCTATCGCCGTGGCGGTAAAATCGGCCTCTTTGGTGGTGCCGGTGTGGGCAAGACCGTGATCATGATGGAGCTTATCAACAACATTGCCACCCAACACGGCGGTGTCTCAGTGTTTGCCGGGGTGGGTGAGCGTACCCGCGAAGGCAATGACCTCTATAACGAGATGATTGAATCGGGTGTCATCAATAAAGACGATCCCAGCAAATCAAAAATTGCCCTTGTGTACGGTCAAATGAACGAACCCCCCGGTGCCCGGATGCGCGTAGGTCTGTCGGGGTTGACAATGGCCGAATACTTCCGCGATGTCAACAAGCAGGATGTTCTGCTGTTTATTGATAACATCTTCCGCTTTGTCCAGGCAGGTTCAGAGGTGTCGGCACTGTTGGGTCGGATGCCCTCTGCGGTGGGATACCAGCCTACCCTTGGTACAGATGTGGGGGCACTGCAGGAGCGGATTACCTCGACCACCGAAGGTTCGATTACCTCAATTCAAGCGGTTTATGTGCCTGCGGACGACTTAACTGACCCTGCGCCGGCAACCACCTTTGCTCACTTGGATGGTACCACCGTGCTCTCCCGCAGTCTGGCTGCTAAAGGGATTTACCCTGCGGTGGATCCCCTTGGCTCCACTTCCAATATGCTGCAGCCAGACATTGTCGGTGAAGAACACTATCAAACAGCACGCGCCGTCCAAGCTACACTACAGCGCTACAAAGAGCTGCAAGACATTATCGCCATTTTGGGTCTTGATGAACTCTCTGAAGAAGACCGCCTCACGGTGGCACGGGCACGGAAAATTGAGCGTTTCCTGTCGCAGCCCTTCTTTGTGGCGGAGGTCTTTACCGGTGCCCCTGGGAAGTATGTCCCCCTTCCAGAAACCATCAAAGGCTTCCAGATGATCCTCAGCGGTGAGCTGGATGATCTGCCAGAGCAAGCCTTCTACATGGTGGGCAATATCGAAGAAGCAAAAGCCAAAGCTGAAAAACTGAAAGCCTAGGTTTTGCAGAAGTAATAGAGGGTGGGGCAACCCACCCTGAGATTCCGATTGAGTGGCAAAGGAAGCGTTATGGTGATGACTGTTCGGGTAATTGCGCCCGATAAAACTGTTTGGGATGCCCCCGCCGAAGAAGTCATTTTGCCCAGTACGACGGGGCAGTTGGGCATTCTTTCCAATCATGCCCCCCTCTTAACTGCCTTAGAAATAGGTGTCATGCGGGTGCGCCAGAACCGCGAATGGGTGGCGATCGCCCTCATGGGGGGCTTTGCGGAGGTGGAAAACAACGAAGTGACCATCCTTGTCAACGGGGCTGAGCGCGGCGACAAAATTGACCTAGAAAAAGCCAAGGCCGAATTTGCTGAAGCCCAGGCTGCCCTTGCCAAAGCTGAACAGGGAGAATCCAAACAAGCCAAAATTCAAGCCACCCAAGCCTTTCGCCGTGCCCGTGCTCGCCTGCAGGCTGCAGGGGGTGTGGTGGAGATTTAGGTTCTCTTTCATTGGCTGAAATTTTGTCAAGACCTCCCCAACCCTTTAGGGGGAGGTTTTTTATTTAGCGGGACTCCTCTGTTTGTTGACGGAGATAGGCCTGGATAAAAGGATCGAGGTCACCGTCCATCACGTCCTGAACGGCTGTAGTTTCCACGTCGGTGCGTAGGTCTTTCACCAGTTGGTAGGGATGGAAGACATAGTTACGAATTTGGTTCCCCCAAGCCGCCTCAACGGCATCGCCACGAATATCGGCAATTTCCTTTGCTTTTTGCTCTTGGGCAATCACCAATAGCTTTGCTTTGAGAATGGCAAGGGCTTTTTCCTTGTTTTGCAGTTGCGATCGCTCTTGGGTGCAGCGGACGGCTAAGCCTGTTGGCTTGTGGACAATGCGCACTGCCGTTTCCACCTTGTTGACGTTTTGGCCGCCCTTGCCGCCACTGCGGGAGGTGGTAATCTCCAAATCGCTCTCGGGAATTTCCACTGTAACGGATTGATCTAGCTCTGGCATCACATCCACGCCGGCAAAACTCGTCTGCCGCTTACCATTGGCATTAAAGGGAGAAATGCGCACCAGGCGGTGGGTGCCCTTTTCCGAGCGCAGATAACCGTAGGCATAGCGGCCGCGAATCTCTAGGGTGGCCGACTTTATACCCGCTTCCTCTCCTTCCGACAGTTCCGCCAGATGGGTTTGGTAACCGTGACGTTCTGCCCAGCGGGTGTACATGCGCAGTAACATTTCTGCCCAGTCTTGAGCGTCAGTGCCGCCGGCGCCGGCATTGATTGTTAGGATGGCGTTATTTTTGTCGTAGGGTCCCTTCAGGAGCTGCTCCAGTTCCCAGCGGCTCAACTGGGTTCCTAGGTCTTTCAGCAGGGTTGTGGCTTCTGCTAGCAAAGATTGATCTGCTTCTAATTCAAGAAGCTCCAGAGCAGTTTCCACGTGCTCAAGTTTTTTTTGCCAATCCTGGAGTTGGCTGAGGGTGTCCTTAGTTTCAGTGAGCTGCTGTAGCGTAGCTTGGGCGGTTGCCGGATGATTCCAGAAGTCGGGTTGAGCCGCCGTGTGCTCAAGGTCATGAATTTTTGCCCTCAATGCAGCCGGGTCAAAGATAGTCCTGGGCATGACCCAGGCGATCGCGCAAGAGGGAAAAATCGCGTCTGAGGCTACTTAGGTCAACCATGCTACGATGCAAAAAGGTTAGATCAAAGGACAATACTCTAGTATAGCAAAAGCTTAACCATCTTTCCGAGGTTACTGGGCCTTGCTCAACTCGCCAACGGCGGAGGTGAATTAATCTTAAAGTTCTGACCCTTGCCCTCCATTCCTCCCAAGTGTCACTATGGACAGTAAGTACCCGCTGGGGAGCGTTTGTTATGGCCATTAAAGACTCACCGCAAGCACCGCGGAGCCGTCAAATTGGTAATTTTTTACTATTGCTGGGGGTAGGCTTTCTTCTACTGAATCTTCTACTGAATCTGTTCTTCCCGCAGTTGTTCTCACCGCGCCCACCTCAAGTTCCCTATAGTGTGTTTATCCACCAAGTGGAAGAAGGGGAGGTGAACCGCGTCTATATCAGTCAAGACGAGATTCTTTACCAACTCAAACCCAAAGGCGATCGCCCTGCCCAAGTGTTGGCCACCACCCCCATCTTTGACTTAGAGCTACCCAAGCGACTGGAAGCTCAGGGAGTGGAATTTGCAGCGGCACCCCCACCCCGCAATAGTTGGGTGTCGAACATCCTCGGCTGGGTAATTCCCCCGATTGTGTTTGTGTTAATCTTTCAATTCTTTGCCAGTCGCCAAGCGGGCGGGCCACAGGGCGTTCTCTCCATCAGTAAAAGCCGTGCCAAGGTTTACGTTGAAGGTGCAAACACAGGAATTCGCTTCGACGATGTCGCCGGGGTTGAGGAAGCCAAGGCTGAACTCGTCGAGATTGTTGATTTCCTAAAAAATCCCCAGCGTTATATTCAAATTGGTGCTCGCATTCCCAAAGGCGTGCTGCTCGTCGGGCCACCGGGAACAGGGAAAACCCTACTGGCTAAAGCGGTTGCCGGCGAAGCCAATGTGCCCTTTTTCTCAATTTCCGGATCGGAATTTGTGGAGCTATTTGTGGGTGTAGGGTCTGCCCGTGTGCGGGATCTCTTTGAGCAGGCGAAAAAGCAAGCCCCCTGTATTGTCTTTATTGATGAGTTGGATGCCATTGGTAAATCGCGTTCCAGCGCTGGCTTCTATGGCGGAAATGATGAGCGGGAACAAACTCTGAACCAACTGCTGACGGAAATGGATGGCTTTGATGCCACAGGGGCAACGGTCATTGTTTTAGCAGCAACCAACCGACCGGAAACCCTTGATCCAGCCCTACTGCGACCTGGACGGTTTGACCGCCAAGTGTTGGTGGATCGCCCCGATTTGAGTGGGCGGGAGGCAATTTTGAAAATCCATGCCAAAAAGGTAAAACTAGCCCCTGAAGTGGATCTGCACGCGATCGCCGCCCGTACACCGGGGTTTGCCGGCGCAGATTTGGCCAACTTGGTCAATGAGGCCGCCCTACTCGCGGCTCGCAATCAACGGGAAGTGGTGACCCAACAGGACTTTGCCGAAGCAATTGAACGCATTGTGGCCGGTCTTGAGAAGAAAAGCCGCGTCCTCAACGAGAAGGAGAAGAAAATTGTCGCCTACCACGAAGTGGGGCATGCCCTTGTTGGCTGTGCCCTGCCGGGGAGCGGTCGTGTGGAGAAAATCTCGATTGTGCCCCGTGGCATGGCCGCCCTTGGTTATACGTTGCAGTTGCCAACAGAGGATCGCTTCCTTCTTGATGAGCAGGAGTTGCGTGCTCAAATTGCCACATTGCTGGGGGGGCGATCGGCAGAGGAGATTGTCTTTGGCACCATCACCACTGGGGCAGCCAATGATCTGCAACGGGCAACGGATTTGGCGGAGCGGATGGTGCGCAGTTACGGTATGAGCAAAGTCCTGGGTCCCCTTGCCTTTGAGCAAAAACAGTCCAGCTTTTTAACGACCAATGGCATGATGTTGCGGGCAGTGAGTGAAGAAACCGCTCAAGCCATTGATCGCGAGGTCAAGGAAATTGTCGAGTCAGCCCACCAGCAGGCGCTCAGCATTCTCAAGGAAAACCGTGACCTTCTCGAAGCGATCGCCCAAAAACTCCTAGAGAAAGAAGTAATTGAGGGTGAAGAACTCCAGGAACTTCTTGCTCAAGTGAAAACTCCAGCCGCCGCCTAGGCGAGGGCGGCTTAAAAAAGCAAAAAAAAGACCAGTAAGCACTGGTCATTCAGTCCAATGTTTTGTCTCCGAAGAGAAGTTAAGGCACCCACCAGGCGGTGAGGGCGATTAAAAAGCTGCACTGCCTTTCCTTCCCTTCTTTTTCTATGATAATGTAGCCAAAGTCACAAAAATTCACATATAAAATCTTTAGGTATTTCTACTCAAACCCATAACCGCAGGTAATCAGTTTAGCGGCCACCCACGGTAATAGCGTCCACTTTGATATGGGGCTGACCGACAGTGACGTAAATGCTACCACTAATCGAGCCACAGAAGCCGGGGGCAAGGGCGAGATCGTTAGCAGACATAGAAATTCGCTGCAGAATTTCTTTGGCTTCGCCAATCAGTGTGGCTCCTTTGAGGGGGTGTTTGAGTTGGCCATTTTCAATCCAGTAGGCCTCCTCAACGGCAAAGTTAAATTGACCTGTGGCGCCGACGCTGCCACCTCCCATGCGTTTGCAGTAAATGCCGCGATCCACAGAAGCAATTAAGTCCTCAACTGTGTACTCGCCGGGAGCAATATAGGTATTGCGCATCCGCGAAGCGGCCGCATAGCTATAACTTTGGCGGCGGCCACTGCCCGTGCGCGGGTGCCCTGTACGCATCGAACCGGCGCGATCGCTCAAGAAATTCTTGAGGACGCCATTTTCAATCAGCAATGTGCGCTGTGCCGGCATCCCCTCATCGTCCATGTCAATGCTGCCAAAGGCGCCGGGGGTCATGCCCTCATCCCAGGCCGTCAAGTTTTCATGGGCAATTTTTTCCCCTTTTTTGTCGGCAAAGGGGGTGGTGCCCCGCTCAATTTGGGTGGTTTCCAAGAGGTGACCACAGGCTTCATGGAAGATCACACCGCCAAATTGGTTGGCCATGATTACGGGATAGGTACCCGATTCCACGTAGTCGGCATAGAGCATTTTGCCGGCTGCTTCAGCAACAGTGTCAGTCAAGGCAGTGTAGTCCCACTGGCGCAAAAAGTCGGGGTTACTGGTATCGCCATGGCGCTCACCAATGGAGGCGCGGTGTTCCCCGTCGGCACAGAGAACCGAGGCCACTGCCGACTGGGTGAGGCGAATATCGCGCCCAAACGTGCCATCGCTGGCGGCCACCATCACCTCTTGCCAATCGCGAAAATAACTGAGACGACGGGATTGCAGATGCTGAGTTTTCTGGCGCAGGCGATCGCTCCCCGCCAGGAGAATATCTGCCACTTCAGCAATCGAACTACAGGTGGCCAGCCAGCCTTCCTTGCGGCCTTGGGCATAGTCCCGCAGTGGTTCAAGGTGAACTTCAGGCACATAGGCTTGGGGACTGGGTAAGAGCAAGCCCATTAGGCCAAGGGCTTTCTCGAGAGCCGCCCGCAGCCCTTGGAAGCTCAGGTCATTGGTGCTCACATAGCAATCGCTGGTACCCCGAAAAACGCGAATCCCTGCCCCTAAACTCAGGCGAGGCGAGACACTCGTGAGGCGATCGTCCTCCACAAGGGTACTGAGGTAGTGGTTGCGCTCTAAGAAAATCTCAACAAAATCAGCGCCAGCCGCCCGTCCCAGTCCCAAGAGAGTGGCTAGGAGAGATTCCCAAGAGCCATCAAAGCGATCGCCTTGGGGGGAATAGTTAAGATGGGCAAAATCCGCAGAACGAAGTAGCGTGGCTGGCATTGTTAACAATCACTTAACATATCCCCACTATAGCAAATTCCCCCTCAGAGACTAGTTTTCAGCTTTGGCTAAAAAGGAGAGGTGGTAGAGGGTATCCCTGGCGGGGTGGGTTTGCACCTCCTGAAGCACCACTGTTCCCTGCCACGGCAGCTCGGGCACGGAAAGCTGAATGGGGGTTTTCTGAGGACGAGCATCCCGCACCAAAAGTTCGGCGGCATGGCTATCCACCACCAAGGCAACGGAGGATGCAATGGCAGGGCCATAGAGGACAGCAGGGGTTTTGCCCTCACGCCGCAGGGCATTGGGCTTAGCATTGGCAGGGCGTAGTTGCCCCTCGATGGTTAAGGAACGAGACATTGCTGCAACTCCAACTAGGATTACTAAGATAAAACGGGATGGACTTGGGTGCCATCATCTTTGAGGAGTGCCCGTTTGGGGCCGTGAATCGGATCCTCAACAATGATGGTTTGGCTGCGCTCTGCTCCCAAGGAGACAATTGCAATGGGAACAGACATAATTTCAGCCAAAAACTTCAGATAGTTCAATGCCGCCTTGGGCAGATCATCGAGGGAGCGGCAATGACGGGTGGATTGCTGCCACCCCGGCAGGGTTTCATAGATGGGACGACAGCGGGCAAACTTGAGGGCATTGCTGGGAAAGTGTTCGCACCGCTCACCGTCAATATCGTAGGCAACGCACACCTTGATTTCTGGCAATTCATCCAAAACATCCAGCTTTGTAATGGCCAAGCAATCCAGACCATTGATGCGCACAGCGTAGCGGCCGATTACTGCATCAAACCAGCCACAGCGACGGCGTCGCCCAGTCGTGGTGCCAAATTCAGCACCGCGATTGCCCAAGAGTTCGCCCACCTCATCCAAGAGTTCTGTTGGAAAAGGCCCTTCGCCAACCCGAGTGGTATAGGCTTTGGCCACACCAATGACGCGGTCAATCATCGTCGGCCCAATGCCGGCTCCGACACAGGCACCCCCGGCCACAGGGTTTGAGGAGGTGACGTAGGGATAGGTGCCGTGATCGAGGTCTAAGAGGGTACCTTGGGCACCTTCAAAGAGAATGTTGCGCCGCCGACGGATGGCATCATCGAGCACGAGGGAACCATCCACGATGTGCGATCGCAGGCGCTCACCGTAGGCACAGTATTCTTCAATGATCGGCTGGGGTTCGAGGGGAGCAAGTCCATAAAGTTTTTCGAGGATCAAATTCTTTTGGGCGATCGCCCACTCCAGCTTGGCAGCCAACTGCTCTGCATCCAGCAAATCCAGCATACGGATGCCCACGCGCTCCGATTTATCGGCATAGGTGGGGCCAATTCCCCGTCCCGTCGTACCAATGCGGTGGGCGCCCCGCCGCTCCTCAGCGGCAATATCCAACTGGCGGTGGTAGGGCATCGTCACATGGGCGGTTTCTGCAATCAGCAGATTCTCCGTGCTCACCCCCAACTGTTCCAGTTGCTCCAGTTCCTCAAGGAGTACCTTGGGATCTACCACTGTTCCCGCCCCAATGATGCACTGGGTATCGGGGTAGAGAATCCCCGACGGAATCAGGTGCAATTTCAGGGTTTGGTCCTTGACGACAATCGTGTGACCTGCGTTAACACCGCCCTGATAGCGAACTACCACATCGGCAGACTTGCTCAGGAGATCGGTGATTTTGCCCTTACCTTCATCGCCCCACTGGGCACCAACAACGACGACGTTTGCCAAGTGATTTTCTTAACTCGTTAATTAACACAATCGTCTATTGTAACCCTTGGGGCAGATGGACACAAGCGCGCAATCGCAAAAATTTTTCCACTGCCCTGCCCGTTCTCGGGGCGATCGTGCTAGCATAAGTAATGCCTTGAATGCCGATGTAGCTCAGCGGTAGAGCACTCGATTCGTAATCGAGCGGTCATGAGTTCGAATCTCATCATCGGCTTGGCTACTCTATTGCCAAGAATCCGCGAGCAGAAACCGACTGTGTTTGCCTACCTCAAAGGAACTGTTGTTGCCCATCAATCCGAGGGTGGTCATCGCTCTGCCCTCATCCTAGAGGTAAATGGGGTGGGGTATCGCTTGCTAGTCACCTCCCATCTTTTGCGGCAATACCCACCAAGTGCTGAGGTGGTGCAGATTTTTACCCATCTCAGTGTCCGTGAAGACCAGATGCTCCTCTATGGCTTTGCCTCGGCAGCGGAGCGGGATCTCTTTGGGCGTTTAATCCGTGTCAATGGGGTTGGGCCGCAGATGGCGCTATCGTTGCTGGATACCCTGCCTCTGCCGGAACTAGTGCAGGCAATCGTGAGTGGTAATGCCCGTCGTCTAAGCCGCGCGCCAGGGGTGGGCAATAAAACCGCTGAACGGATTGCCCTTGAACTCAAAGCTGCATTGAGTGCTTGGCGAGAGGAAACAGGGTTAACAACCGCTCCCGCTGGCGTGCCCACCGCAGCGCTGCGTGAAGAACTGGAGTTGACTCTTTTGGCTCTGGGCTATAGCGATCGCGAAATTGAAGCTGCCCTCACCGCCGTCGGTCAAATGGGTACTCTCGCCAACAGTAGTGATCCAGAGGCATGGCTGCGGGAAACCATCACCTGGCTAAGTGCTAATACCTATACCAATTCAATTTGAAGATAGGGCTAATAAAGGCTTTGTAATGAGTGACCACACTGTCAAAGAGCCATCCTCGCCGCCGTCATCTGAGACGATACAGCTTGCAGCTTTTGACCCAAGGTTTCCAAGGGAATGATTTGCGATCGCTCCTGGAGGGACTACCCCCCCGTCAAGCCCAACAACTGCTGCTGTGCCAAAGATAATTCTGAGGGGCTTAAACTATTAGCGGGAACATCTCACGTACTCATTATGCCCCTAACCCGTCGTCAAACCCTCGGCCTCCTTGTCGGCAGTGCTGCTACCCTCTGGTTGCGATCGCGTCCCGCCGTGGCTCAAGGTGAGCCGTTAGAAATTTATGGGCTGCCCCCCTTGCCCTATGCCTACGACGCCCTGGAGCCGGTCATTGATGCGGAGACGATGCACCTGCACCACGATAAACACCATGCGGCCTATGTGAAGACACTGAACAAGGTCCTGACACCCTACCGCCAATGGCACGGGCTAGCTATTGAAGACCTCCTACGCCGCATTCGCCAACTACCCACTGCCATCCAACAAGCCGTACGCAACCATGGGGGTGGCCATGCCAACCATTCCCTCTTTTGGCAAAGTATGGCGCCGCAGGGTGGCGGTGAACCCACCGGGGACTTGGCCACAGCAATTGCGGCCACATTTGGTTCTTTCTCGGAGTTTCAAACTCAGTTTCAGGAGGCGGGTCTGCGGCACTTCGGCAGTGGCTGGGTCTGGCTTGTGCTCACGCCCCAAGGGAATCTAGAAATTACCACCACGCTGAACCAAGATTCTCCGCTGATGCAGGGGCAACTGCCCATCTTGGGCAATGATCTGTGGGAACATGCCTACTACCTAACGTATCGCAACCGCCGCGATCAATACCTAGAGGCTTGGTGGCAGGTGGTTAATTGGCCTTGGTTGAGCGATCGCTACGCCCAGATGCGCGCTCTTTTGGCTTCGTGAGCAAGGCCTGCTCATGGCGATCGTAGGCATCAATAATCCGCTCCACAAGGGGATGGCGAATCACATCCCCCTTGGTTAAATAGCAAAAGGCAACCCCTTCTACGTCCTTGAGAACTTTTGTGGCCACACTGAGGCCGGAGGTTTGATGGTCTGGTAAATCCGTTTGCGTCAGGTCTCCGGTCACCACCAAGCAGGAGTTAAAACCAATGCGGGTCAATACCATTTTCATTTGGGCAGGGGTGGTGTTCTGTGCCTCATCAAGAATGACAAAGGCATTATTCAGGGTACGCCCCCGCATGTAGGCCAAGGGCGCCACTTCAATCACCCCTCGCTGCATCAGGTTACTAATTTTCTCCGGCTCCACCAGTTCGTAAAGGGCATCGTAGAGAGGGCGCAAATAGGGATCAATTTTTTGCTGCAGATCCCCCGGCAAAAAGCCCAGTCGCTCCCCTGCTTCCACTGCAGGCCGCGTCAAGATTAACCGCTCATAGGTACCCGCGAGCAACGCCTGAACCGCCAAGACGGTGGCCAAGAATGTTTTGCCGGTTCCCGCCGGCCCAATGCCAAAGGTCAGCGTATGACTGCGAATCGCTTGCACATACTGGCGCTGGCGAAAGGTTTTGGCGCGAATAATATCACCGCGACGGGTGCGAGCCAGAATATCCTGTTGCAGCTCTTGGAGGGCTTCCCGCTGTTGGGTATCGTAGGCCTGGCGGACGGTGAGAATATCTACCCCCGACACTGGCCGTCCCTCACGCCAGAGGGTACCGAGGTCTTGAATGAGTTGTTGGCAGAGTTGGATTTGTGCAGGGGTGCCCGTGATGCACAGATCGCGCCCCCTTAACACGAGGGTCGCCCCTGTTTGAGCGGCAAAGATGCGTAAATTGGCTTCTTGCTCACCGACAAGGGCGATCGCGCTCTCCGGGCTATGAAGATCAATCGTGAGGCTTTCCCTCGTGGTCATACCTCAAACTTAGCGGTTGCGCTTGCGGGCGGCCTCCTGTTTGCGCTTACGGCGTAGGCTGGGTTTTTCGTAACGTTCACGCCGTTTGACTTCCGAAAGAATGCCCGCCTTTTGGATTTTTTTCTTGAATCGCCGTAGGGCGGACTCAATGGATTCGTTTTCACCTAAACGCACTTCAGTCACGCGCTAACTTTGCCTCCTTGATGATGGATAGGAACGACGACGGGATCGCCGCGGGCGATCGCCCCCTTGATGATCTATTTTAGGCGTACTTTTGGCATCGTCGTAAACATCTAGGTAAACCTGCTGACCGGCAGCTTGAGCGGCAGCCTGGAGAACTGCTCGAACGGCATGGAGATTACGACCGCCACGGCCATAGACCCGCCCCTTGTCTTCACCGGCAAAGGCAAGGCGTACCCAAATGCGAGAATTGGCAGGGGAAAACTCTGCATGCAGCCTCAGAGTTTCTGGAGCCTCCATAAACGGCTCAAGCAGGAAACGAATGAGGGCAGCGTAGTTGGGAGCAGCCGACTCGGTCATTGCCTATTTTTTGGCAGTTTCGGGGAGAAGATTAGCTTTGACAAAGAGCCGCCGCACGGTATCTGTGGGCTGTGCGCCCTGCGCCAAACGCCGCTTAATCGCCTCTTCGTTGAGGCGCACTTCATCCCGGATCGGATCGTAGAAGCCCAATTCCTCAAGGGCACGCCCATCGCGGCGATCGCTATTATTCATGGCCACAATTCGGTAGGTGGCGTTCCGTTTTTTGCCGTAGCGCTTAAGACGCAGTTTAATCATGTCAGCCTATGGAGATAGAAGGGGCAGCTTTTTCTCGACAATTTTCCAGTATAACGGACATGCCAAATCGGGTAAAGTAGATTGCGGTTCGAGTTGAGCACTGCCGATGACGAAGACAGCATGGTTATTTCCCGGCCAAGGGTCGCAACATCCAGAGATGATGGCGGATTTGCTGACGGCCTATCCCCCAGCCAAGAAGCGGTGCGAAGAGGCAGCGGCAATCCTGGGGTGGTCGGTTCCAGACTGCTGTGCAGGCCGCATCGGCAATTTGCATCAAACCCTTTACACCCAGCCGAGTTTGTTTGTGCTGGAGAGCCTGTTGGTGGATGCCCTCAAAGAGCGGGGGGCAAAAGCGGATTTTGTGGCGGGTCACAGTCTTGGAGAATACGCTGCCCTCTATGCCGCGGAGGTCTTTGATTTTGAAACGGGGCTGAAGTTGGTGCAGCGGCGAGCCGAACTAATGGATGCCGCCGGGGGGGGCAAGATGGTGGCCTTGCTGGGGTTTGACCGCGAGCAGTTACAAGGGGCGATCGCTAGCACCCCCCATGTCGTTCTCGCCAATGATAACCATCCGGAGCAGGTGGTGATTTCGGGGCTGCCGCAAGCGGTGGACGCTCTGCTAGGGAAAATTAACGTGAAACGAGCGGTGCCCCTGAATGTGAGTGGGGCATTTCATTCCCCCTTTATGGCGGAGGCTGCGGCCACGTTTGCCACCCTACTGGATGAGTGTACATTCCAAGAGGCAATCTTTCCCGTCTTGAACAATGTTGACCCCCAACCCACCAGGGATGCAGCGGTGATCAAGGCACGGTTACAATCCCAGATGACCGGTGCTGTGCGCTGGGTAGAAACCTGTCATGCCCTTGCGGCGGCGGGGGTGAGCCAAGCCTTAGAAATTGGCCCCGGCAATGTCCTGGCGGGGTTGGTTAAACGCACCACCCCAGAGATTGCGGTTACTAGCGTTGCCACAATTGCCAGTTTGGAGAGCCTTGGGTGAGTCGCGATCGCGAGCCGCTGATTAGCCTCCTCCTCTATCATCTCTTCAAATGGTCGGTGGTGAGTCCACTGCTGCACACCTATTTCCGCGGGCGCATTTATGGTGCCGATCACGTACCGCTGCGGGGTCCCTTGGTGGTGGTGGCCAATCACGCCAGCTACTTTGATCCTCCCTTGATCTCCAACTGTGTGCGCCGCCCTGTGGCTTGGATGGCCAAGGAGGAATTGTTCCAGATTCCTATTTTTCGCACCTTGATTACTTGGTACGGTGCCTATCCCGTAAAGCGGGGAGCCGGCGATCGCCGCGCCCTGCAGGCTGCCCTCAACGCCCTAGAGCAGGGATGGGCGGTGGGGGTTTTTCTTGAGGGCACACGCACCCCCGATGGTCGCATCCATGACCCGAAACTGGGGGCAGCACTGATTGCGGCCAAAGCCCAAGCGCCGCTGTTGCCCGTCTGCCTCTGGGGAACGCAGGAGATTCTCAAAAACAGCCCTTTCCCCCGCCCAGCTCCCATTACCGTCCGCATTGGCGCGCCCATTCCGCCACCGCCTACGGGCGATCGCGCCCTCCTAGAGGCGGTGACCCAGCACTGCTGCGACGTTATCCACCATCTCCACGACTTAGGGCGCTAGAGCAGTCCCTCTTTAGCAGCCATTATTTTCAGTAGATCCACCACCCGGCAGGAGTACCCCCACTCATTGTCATACCAAGCAACCACCTTGAAGAAGTGGGGGTTGAGTTCAATCCCCGCCGTGGCATCGAAGATACTGGAGCGGCCATCGCCAATAAAATCACTGGAGACCACTGCCTCTTCGGTATAGCCCAAAATACCCTTGAGTTCCCCCTCGGCGGCCGCCTTCATGGCAGCGCAAATTTCGGCATAGCTGGTTGCCTTCTCCGTTTTGAATGTTAAATCCACCACCGAGACATCAGGGGTGGGGACGCGAAAGGCCATCCCTGTCAGTTTGCCCTTCAGTTCTGGCAAGACCAGTGTTACTGCCTTAGCAGCTCCCGTAGAAGCCGGGATAATATTTTGACCCGCTCCCCGGCCGCCACGCCAATCCTTCTTACTGGGGCCGTCCACGGTGGGTTGGGTTGCTGTGACCGAGTGCACCGTTGTCATTAGACCCTCGGCTAACCCAAACGTCTGATGTAAAACCTTAGCCACCGGTGCCAAGCAATTCGTGGTGCAACTGGCATTAGAGACAATCACATCCACCGCTGGATCAAAGGCTGCCTCATTGACCCCAACGACAATCGTTTTCACCTTATCGGCATCCTTGGTGGGGGCTGAAATTACCACGCGTTTAGCACCCGCTTGTAAATGCTGAGCTGCGCCCTCATAGCCAGTAAATAACCCCGTGGACTCAACCACGTAGTCGGCACCAACCGACCCCCAAGGCAGTTCGGCGGGATTGCGAATGGCCGTACAGGGAATAAACTTGCCATCCACTTCAATGCCCTCCGCTGTGGCTTTGACGGTACCCGGATAGATGCCGTGGGTGGAATCATACTTGAAGAGATAGGCCAAGTTATCCGCCGGCACCAGATCGTTAATGCCGACAAACTCGATATTGTCGTAGGCGAGACCCGCCCGCAGCACCAAGCGGCCAATGCGGCCAAAGCCATTAATGCCGACTTTCAAGGTCATGAGAACTCTCCCAAGGCAATCAACTAGTAACGGGGTAGGGTTGGATCCACTGCCGCAGCATAGGCATCAATGCCACCGACAATGTTCTTCACATCGCGGAATCCCTGCTGAATCAGCCAGTGACCCATTTGTGCCGAGCGCACACCGTGGTGGCAGAGGACCAAGGTTTCCCGACCTGGATCAAAGAGCTGACAAATTTGGGGTGACCATTGGGGAAACGCACTCAAGGGCAAAAGGGTGAAGTGAGGCAGGTGGGCGATCGCCCATTCCTCTGGTTCTCGCACATCAATGAGTTGCAAGGTCTCCGCCTCCGTGGCTAGGCGCTGCGCCAATTCCACCACTGTGATTTGTCCGAGCATAACTTCCCCTCGATTCTAGGAGGATAGAGCGGAGATCGTCGTGAAATCATCCTTAAGATTCGCCCGCGGGGGGAAGGGACTGGTAGGCCACCGTCGTCACTGTCGGTTGATTGGCCAGTTGGGGCACATCCAGCACGGCCGTATTCACCAAGTTAAAGAGGGGATTGGCCAAGATACCCGCTAAGGAAGTGGCAATGACCGTCACCACCAAACCCACCTGCAAAGGACGCATGCCAAAACTCGACCAAGACACCTCTGGGTAGTTTTGCACTGCTAGCGACATTTCGTGGGGTTCCTTGACCACCATCATTTTGACGACGCGGATGTAGTAGTAAATAGAGATGACGCTCGTCAAAAGACCCAATAGCACTAGACCATAGGCTCCCGCTTGCCAGCCCGCCCAGAAGAGATAGATCTTGCCAAAGAAGCCGGCCAAGGGCGGAATCCCCCCCAGAGAAAGCAGACATAGACTCAGACCAAGGGTGAGGAGGGGATCTTTTTGATAGAGACCCGCATACTCACTAATTTGATCGGTGCCCGTGCGCAGGGAGAAGAGAATGACACAGGTAAAGGCACCTAGGTTCATGAAGAGGTACACCAGCAGATAAAAGAGCATACTGGCGTAACCTGCCTCAGTGCCAACCACAAAACCAATCATCACAAACCCGGCTTGACCAATGGAAGAGTAGGCCAGCATCCGTTTCATGCTGGTTTGGGCAAGGGCAACCACATTGCCGAGAATCATGCTGAGAATTGCCAGCACTGTAAAGATAAGTTGCCATTGATCGGTCACACTGGGGAAAGCCAAGGTTAAAAAGCGAATGGCAAGGGCAAAACCGGCAGCCTTGGAGCCTACGGAAAGAAAAGCCACCACGGGTGTAGGGGCGCCTTCATAGACATCGGGCGTCCATTGGTGAAAGGGGACAGCAGAAATTTTGAAACTAATCCCGGCAATAACAAAGACCAAGGCGACCACCAAACCGAGGGATTCCGCGGACAGGGCTTGGGCAATTGCCGGCAACTGGGTGTATCCACCGGAAAGACCGTACAACAGGGATGAGCCGTAGAGAAAAATGGCAGAACTGGCGGCCCCAATTAGGAGATATTTTAAGGCAGCTTCGTTGGAGCGACTGTCTCGCTTGGTGTAGCCGGCGAGGAGATAGGAGGCAATACTCAGAGTTTCTAGGGCTACAAAGATAAACACCAGTTCTTGGGCACCGGCAATAAACATGCCACCCACCGTGGCCGTCAGTAGGATGGTCATAAATTCGCCAAGGGAGCTGCCGGTTTGTTCCACATAGCGAATGGACATGAGAATGGTGCCCAAGGCGGAAAGGGCAATCAGTCCGCGGAAAAACAGGCTGAGGCGATCGCTAATAAAACTGCCGAAGAAACTGACGGTGTCGGACTGTGTCCAGAGGGGAATCATTGTGGCGATCGCCCCCCCTAAACCCACAATGGCTAAGTAGGGAGTCCAGCGATCCGCCTGCCGTCCCTGAATCAAATCCGCTAGGAGGACAACAAGTAGCGTTATGATCACGAGGGTTTCCGGCAAAATGGTGCCTGCATTGAGCTGTCCAGCCAGTGTCACCAAATCCATAACTCTTTCCGCACCTTGATGGAATCCCCCATATCTTATCACCCAGATTTTCATTTCACTGTTGGCGCGAGATCGGCTTCTGCTTATGAATGGGATTAGTTTTTACCAATCGCGGCGACTTGAAGATCGGGTTTTGATTGGTTCTCATAGCAGTACGTGTAAAGATCCGCGATCGCCATCTAGCTCAGTGGCCACCCCCACCGGTAAGGCGGCATTGACTCCTGCATGGCCAAAGGGCAAGTCACTCACAATGGGAATTCCTAAGTCCCCCAGCCGATCGCCCAAAACCTCAACCACGCGAAAATTGGGTTGGGTAGTTGGGTCTTCACAGCCACTAAAACGGCCAAGGGCAATTCCCTTAACCTGATTCAACGCACCACTACGCCGCCACTGCGTCAGCATGCGGTCAATGCGATAGGGGGCTTCACCCACATCCTCTAAGGCCAAGATTACATTCTCAAGCGGTGGACAATCGGGTGTCGCCAGTAGGTGAGTGGCAACCGTTAAATTCCCTACTAACAGGCGACCTTGAACCGTACCGCCTCCCCAGCCCCTTCCGAATAGCGGCTCTAAGGGTTTACCCTGCACAAGATCAAAAAGGCGCTGCTGACTCCAAAGGGGTTCCTCGGCAAGCGTCGTCAGTACAGGGCCATGAACCCCTGCCACCCCCTGAGCAGCATAGCTCCACAGGAGAGCCGTAATATCCGAAAAGCCAATCAACCATTTCGGTGATCCCATAGGCCACTGCCACCGTTCCAGAAGCCGAGTGGCACCAAACCCGCCCCGCCCGCAGAGGATGCCTTTAATAGAATCATCTTGCAATAAGCGCCACAGGCGATCGCGCCGCTGTTGATCGGAACCAGCTAGGTAGCCCCAGGCCGCAAAGGCAGCCTCGTCCACAACAACCTCATAGCCCTGGGCGCGCCAACAAGCCACTCCCTGCCAAAAGCGCTCTGGCTCTCTGAGGGCGCCACTGGGAAACGCAACGGCTAGGCGATCGCCCGGCTGGAGGGGGGGCGGTAAGGCTGCCAGTGCCGTCACCTTAGAAAAAATGAGAATTGCGGTAGAACTGCAGCCGACCCGTGCCGAGATTTTGACCCAGGGCGCGATCGCCTCCCCGCGGAAAGGCTGTCACGGCAAAAAGATACGTCCCATCCCAGTAGGGATTGCGTAGAGGCGCAACCTCAAGCCGCAGGTACGACCCCGCTGAGACAGGGGGATCAAATGTCACGCTTAGGCGGGCTGAGGTGCCATCAAATTTCACCTCCCCCAAGGGAATCGGCCGGCGGGAGCGTTCCCCAACAAAGGCACGGGTGCGTTGGGGCAAAAAGTAAATCGTCTCTATGCTAGAAAGCTGCTGAATATCCAGAGGGGCAAGGGGTTCGCCTGCAGTAGTCGGTATTTGCACAATAAAATTGTAGGTGGTATGGGTAAGCCCCACTGGGGGAGAGTGGGTATTCGCTGCAACAAAAGCAGGGGGGTGGTCAAAAGCCACCCGACCATCGGGAAACTCCACCCCTAGGCTTTGGGGCCTCAAACCTGCTATTCCCACAAGGGCGATCGCCAGCGCCTCCAGTCTCATTTATCGCGGGAGGGGAGGTCTGCCCCCTGAGCAATTGCTTTATTACAGACCCAGTTTTCCGGGAGTCCAGGGTAGCCCCGCCGCAGCGCCTCTGGACAAATGGTATAGATCGTCAATTGACAATCAATTAACTGCAAGCCATACTTCTCCGTTTGCTTGAGAGCCTGTTTGAACACCGTATCATTATCGAACTCTATTGTGAGGTTGCATTGAACACACACCATGTGGTGATGGTGGTGCGGCGACATCGTATTTAGTTCATAGTGCTTGTGCCCCTCAGCAAGTTCTAACTCCCGCAGAATGCCCATCCGGGACATCAACTTCACAGTGCGATAAACGGTAGATAAACTAATGGAATGTCCCTGCTTGCGCAGCTCATGGTGGAGGTCTTCAGCGCTGAGGTGGTTGCCCTTGGGTAGATTCTGGAAAATCTTAAGAATCGTTTCCCGCTGTGGTGTCAACCGCCAACCTTTTTCGTTAAGTTCTGCCTTTAAGGCTGCTGCTGTGTAAGGTGGCATAGGAGATTCGCTTAATCTGCTGCTATTGGCTTGCATGATAGCCGACAACAGGTGTCATTTGCAACAATCGCAGCTTATTGAGAATGGTTACAACAATCCTACTGAGTTTTCTGCAAATTGGTTGCAATGCCCAACCACAACCCAGAGGTCGCCAACGGCGTACTCCCCGGCTGAATTCAAGCTCCTCCATGGGCTACCTCACCCCTTAGACGGATGAGGAGTGGCGCGGAAGATTTAATTGGCTTGGCGTTGCGGCTTCGGTCGCGGGAATTTCGACATGGGCACAAAGTCCTCAACGGGCACATCCTTGAGCGCCTGAGTCATGAACTCCCGCCAAATGGGTGCCATAAAGCCACCCCCCGTTGCCCCTTGACCTAAGGGGGCATAGTTGTCATTTCCTGCCCAAACGGCCGCCGCCAACTGCGGGACATAACCCACAAACCAAATATCTCGCTCAGAGGAAGTTGTGCCGGTTTTTCCTGCGGCGGGGCGGCCAAGATTGGCTGCTGTTCCTGTGCCACTGGTGATCACACTCCGCAGTGTATCGTTCACGGCTGCCGCTGCCCAAGGGTCAAGTACGAGTTTCGGGCGCGGTGTGTGATCCAAGAGCAAATGACCATCGTTATCGGTAACTTGAATAATGGTTGTGGTGGGGGATTGCCAGCCGTTATTGGCAAACGTGGCATAGGCCGCTGCCATTTCTAAAGGAGTGAGATCCACAGCTCCCAAAGGCAGGGACACCACCGGCAACATTGGACTGGTAATGCCAAGGGTACGGCAAACTTCAATTACGCGCTCAATGCCCACCTCTTGGCCGAGGACAATGGCGGGAATATTGCGGGACAGAGCCAAAGCCATGCGCATCGACATCCCGCCCATAAACGAACCATCGTAATTGCGCGGCACATACCAGCCATCGCCATCGCGGTAACGCACCGGGGAGTCACTAATTCCTGAATCGGGGGTATATTTGCCGCTGGCATAGGCGGCGTAGAAAACAAAGGGCTTAAAGGCAGACCCCGGCTGACGCATGGCTTGGGTGGCGCGATTAAACTGACTGCGGTTGTAATCCACACCGCCGACAAGGGCTTTGACATAGTGAGTTCGGGGATCCACAGCTGCCAAGGCCAACTGATCTGCCCGCACACCACTGGCTTGCAAGCTTTCATAGCCGCGCTGGATGGTGTCCTCGGCTATTTTTTGCAATTTTAGGTCAAGGCTGCTTTGTACCCGCATCCCCCCCCGCATGACCGCTTCACGGCCAAATTGGCGGGTCAACTCCTGCAAAACGGCATCGGTAATCCACGGGCTGCGACTGCGTTGGAAGGAGGTAATCTCCCCCAGCTGGATTGGCTCTTGGGCAGCAGCGGCAGCCTCTTGGGGGGTAATCCAACCCAACTCTACCATCCGATCTAGTACCAATTTCTGTCGTTCTTTGGCCAACTGAAAATCCACAAAGGGACTGTAGGCCTCCGGCGCTTGAATAATTCCCGCCATCATTGCTGCTTCGGCAAGGCTAAGGTCGGCAGCATTTTTTTTGAAGTAGCTTTGGGCGGCCGTTTGCACGCCGTAGGTGTTGTGTCCCCAATAGACTTGATTGAGGTACATCTCCAAAATCTCGTCTTTGCTGAAGATCTGCTCAAGGCGCATCGCCAGCACCGCTTCGGCAACTTTGCGGCTAATGGAGCGGTCTTGGGACAAAAAGAGATTTTTCACCAATTGCATGGTTAGGGTAGAGCCACCCTGAATGGTACGCCCTGAGGTGAGATTGACGATGAAGGCACGGGAAATGCCAATGGGATTAATACCGCGATGCTGGTAGAAGCTACTGTCTTCGATCGCCATCACAGCCAGTTTCAGATTGGGCGAAATTTCCGCCAAGGGGACAACTTCGCGGTTTTCCTCATCGTGCAGGCTCACGAGCAATGTGCCCTTGGCATCGTAAATGTGCGTTGTTTCACTGGGGATATAGCCGCGCAGCGATCGCACGTCCGGCAGATTGCGAAAGCTCAGGGCCAAGCCCAGCAGACCACCCCCGATAGCAGCACAGCTTAAGGTCATCCCCACTAAAAAAGTGCGATTGGCAATCCGCAGTACCCCACGCCAAAAGTTTTCGTCTTGGGGGCGAGTTTGGGAGAGGTGTTTGCCAAGGGTAGTGGTGGACACGACGGTTGCTTCCTCAAGGCCAATGATTTTTGCTTTGTATATGATTTTTATCTGGATAAAAGTATTAGGATGCCAAAATGGCCGCGCGATCGCGATTGATTGCTATCATAGCCATCCTAGACCACAATCATGTCTTAGCCCAACAATTGCCATGTCCCCAAACCTTGAGGCCACCATTGCGCGGCTGCAGCGCGGTGTTGTCGAAACATTTCCCCATGTGCCCGATTCCACCAAACCCGAGGAAAACCTCTGGGTCTATCTGCGGCAAACCCAGCGCCCATTGCGGATTAAGTTTGGCATTGATCCCACAGGCAGGGAAATCCACCTTGGCCATAGCATTGTCCTGCGCAAGCTACGGCAGTTTCAGGATGCCGGTCACTGTGCAGTGCTGATTATTGGCGACTTTACAGCTCAAATTGGTGACCCCACGGGAAAATCTGAGGTGCGCAAGCAACTGACCCCTGAGGAGGTGGCCGCCAATGTACAAACCTATCTTGACCAGGTGAAGCCCATCTTAGATTTTGAGACGCCCGGCCGCTTAGAAATTCGCTACAACTCAGAGTGGTTGGCAAAGTTGAACCTGCGGCAAGTGCTGGAGCTTTTGGGAACCATGACGGTGGGTCAAATGCTGGCCAAGGAGGGGTTTGCCGAACGCTACGCTAAGGAAGCACCGATTTTTCTCCATGAGTTTCTTTACCCCCTGATGCAGGGTTACGATTCGGTGGCAGTGGCAGCGGATGTGGAACTGGGGGGAACCGATCAGAAGTTTAATATTGCCGTGGGTCGCGATTTACAGCGCCACTTTGGCTTGCCGACGCGGCAATTTGGTCTGCTCATGCCGATCCTTGTGGGGACAGACGGGATTCAGAAAATGTCCAAGTCCTTGGGCAACTATGTGGCGCTCACGGAGTCGGCAGCCAGTATGTACTCCAAGTTAGAGAAGATCCCCGATGCGTTGGTCAATCAGTACCTTGAGTTGCTCACAGACTTGCCTTTAGACAGTTTGCCCAGCAATCCCCGCGATCGCCAGAAACTGCTCGCTCTAGAAGTTGTCAGTCAATACCACGGACGCGAGCTTGCCCTACAGACGCAAGCAGAACTGGCGGCGATCGTCACCCAAGGGCAAACCAGCCAAGCAGGGTCAATTCCAGAGTATTCCCTAGGAGTGTTTCAATTTCCAGTGAAGCTGACCTACATCCTCAGTCACACCAAACTCTGCCCCAGTAGTAGCGAAGCGCGGCGGCAAATCCAAGGGGGAGGGGTACGGCTTAACGGCGAAAAAATTACCGATGTGGACTTTACCCTCACTGCCCCAGAACCCTATGTCAACCAAGTGCTGCAAGTGGGTAAGAAAAAATTCCTACGCTTTGTGCCCTAGGGGTGCTGTCAAAATTCGTTCAAAATCAGAATAGAAAGGGAAGGCTCAGGGGAGAAGGCCAATGAGTGAACAGGAGAAATTAGAGACTAAGAGACTAAATAGTGACGCTAGGGATAGCTCCAAAATTCGTTAAAATTTTCTTGTTCATTGGCTGGATACTCCTGAGTACGAGTTTGGCTGTGATTTTTCCCCTGAACCCGCTAGAAGCCCTAGGCGGTGGTGTCACCAAAACCGTTTTAGACAATGGTCTCACGGTTCTAATTAAGGAGATTGCCACAGCGCCAGTCGTGAGTTTACAGGTCTGGTATCGCGTCGGCTCCCGCCATGAACCCAAGGGGGAAAACGGCATTGCCCACCAACTGGAGCATTTGATGTTTAAGGGCACCAAAAGCCGCCCCATCCAGTTTGGCCGGTTATTTTATGCCCTAGGCAGTTCTTCCAATGCCTTTACCAGCTACGATATGACGGCTTACCACCACACGGTGCGCGCCGATCAACTGGAAGCTCTGCTTGTTCTTGAGGCCGATCGCCTGCAGAATCTCCTGATGAACGCCGCTGCCCTTGAGAGTGAAAAGCGGGTGGTAATCTCGGAGCTGCAGGGCTATGAGAACAGTCCCGAATATCGTCTCAATCGCGCCCTAATGGCGGCGCTGTATCCCCATCATCCCTATGGGTTGCCGGTGGGGGGTACAGCAACGGAGGTGGAGCAATTTACACTGCCGGCGGTGAAAGCTTTTTACCAGCGGTACTACCGCCCCGATAATGCAGTTCTGGTAATTGCGGGGGATGTGCGTGCCCCAAGGGCGCTGGAACTGGTCAAGAAAACCTTTGGGCAAATTCCACGGCCAACTGCCCCCCTGAAGTCTCCCCCGTTGCTGCCCCCGGTGGCGGGTCAATCGCAGCGCATTCGCCTCACAGAACCGGGGAGTGCCCCGCTATGGCAACTGCTGGTACCGATTCCGGGGATAACCCATCCCGATCAAGCGGCCTTGGATGTGCTCGATATGCTCCTCAGTGGCGGGCGCAGCTCGTATCTGTATCAGGAGCTTGTGGAGACGGGACAAGCCAGTTCCGCCTACTCCTATGGAGCAGCCTTACAGGTGGGGGGCTGGTTTGAAGTGGGGGCGATCGCTGCCCCGCAGCAATCCCTTGAGACCATTGAGCAGACCGTCGGCAAGATTCTTGAGCGCCTTGCTCAGCAACCCCTCACCCCCGCCGAATTGCAACGGGCAAAACAGCAGCTTAAGGCCAACTTTGTGTTGCGCAATCGCGATATTGATGCGCAAGCCAGTCAACTGGCTAACGATGAAACCCTCACCGGGGATTATCGCTTTAGCGATCGCCACCTTGCCGCCGTTGAACAGGTCACTGCTGCGGATGTGCAACGGGTGGTGCAAACCTACTTTGGGCGCGATCGCTGGATAGTGGGCGAATTTATTCCCAGTGAAGTGGTGGAGGGTGAACTCCCAGGCCGTCCTGCTGCCCAAACCACGGCGCCTCATTTGGTCGGTGAGCCGGTGGATCCCCAAACCATTGCGGCCTATTTACCCCAAGCCAGTGGGCAGACTGCGCCTGAGGTCAAAAACAATGCGGTGGAAACGTTCACCCTGAAAAACGGCCTGCGGGTGCTCTTACTGGTGGATCGCAGTACACCGACGGTGACCCTGGCGGGACGCATTGAGGCTGGCACTGCCTATGACCTGCTGACTCGGCCAGGGGTGGCTCACCTGACGGCAGCCAATCTCCTCAACGGCACCGGCAGGAAAACCGCGCTTGCTTTGGCACAAACCCTTGAAGACCGCGGCATTAGCCTAGAATTTACCGCCTTCCGCGACGGGGTGGACATTGAGGGCTATGCCTTGGCCAGTGAGCTACCCACCCTCTTGGAAATCCTGGGGGAAGTGCTTCAGGAGGCCACCTTTCCAGAATCGGAATTCAAACTCAGCCAACAGCGCCATCTCACTGCCCTGAGTCTGGAGGCGGACGATCCGGTGCGCTGGGGACGCCGAGTCCTCCAAGAAACCCTCTATCCTGCCCACCATCCCCTCCATCCCTTTGCGACTCCTGAATCCGTCCAGGCCATTCGCCGCCAAGATGTGGTGGATTTTTACCGCGCGGCCTATACTCCTGAGCACACGATTTTGACACTGGTGGGAGATTTTGACCCCGCAGCGGTGCGATCGCGCCTCAAGGACATCTTTGGCGCCTGGCAACCCCAAGGCGATCCCCTCTCCCTCACCTTTCCTGCCCCCTCCCTTCCCCCACGCCCCCTGTTTAAGAACGCCGTCATCCCCGGCAAAAGCCAAGCGATTACCTATTTGGGGACGCCGGGAATTGATCGGCGAGATCCCCGCTTTTACGCCGCAATGCTCATGAACCACATCTTGGGGGGAGATACGCTGGCCAGTCGCTTGGGCACGGAGATTCGCGATCGCCAGGGACTGACCTACGGCATCCACAGTTTCTTTACTGCCGGTCGGCAGGCAGGGCCTTTTATCATCCAACTGCAAACGGCACCTGAGGACACCCCCAAGGCCATTCAAGCAACCTTAGAGCTTCTGCGGGAGGCGCGCCGCCAAGGACTGACCGCAACGGAACTGGAAGCCGCCAAGCGCAGCCTCAGCAATACTTACCTTGTGGAGTTAGCCAATGTGGATGTGCTGGCGCGGACGCTGTTGAGCAATGCCAGTGTGGACTTACCCCCAGAGGAGTTACAAAAGTTTGGCGATCGCCTGCAGGCAGTGACCCTAGAAGAGGTCAATCAGACGCTCCAAGAGCTGATTGATCCCGACCACCTTGTGATTGTGACCGCGGGTCCTGCGGTGTCCTTTAACCCCTAAGATCATGCTCAACCTCAGCCTTAGCCTCTACCAACTGGAACAGTGGGCCAACCGATGGGTGGCCGGTCAACTGAGTCACCTCACGCCAATCAGTATAGGGATTGTCTTTCTTGCAGGACTCCTCACCAGCCTTACCCCCTGCACCCTCTCAATGCTGCCGATCACAGTTGGCTACATTGCCGGCTATGCCACAAAACACAATGGCTCTGTAATTCGTCAATCCCTCTGGTTTGCGTTGGGGCTGGCAACCACCCTGACGGTGTTGGGGATGGTAGCTGCCGTTGCCGGTCGCATCTATGGCCAAGTGGGATGGGGATTGACCCTCTTTGTCAGTGTGGTGGCGATTCTCATGGGATTGAACCTGCTCAATGCCCTACCGCTGACCTTGCCCCGCAGCCGCTTCCTGGAAGAGTTGCCCGATCGCGTTCCTGCCGCTCTGCAGGCCTATACCCTAGGGGCAACCTTTGGCTTGGTGGCAGCCCCCTGTAGTACCCCCGTCCTGGCAACCCTGCTGGCCTGGGTGGCCAAAACCCAAAAGCTAGGGGTGGGGGCAGGGCTGCTTTTGGCCTACACCAGCGGCTATGTGGTGCCCTTGATCTTGGTGGGAGCATTCAGTGGGGCATTGCCAAAGCTGCTGGCACTGCGGCAGTGGTCAAGTTGGATCCCAACTCTAAGCGGCGTGCTGCTAATTGCCTTTGGCGTCTTTGCCCTAGCCACTCGGCTGTAAGCGTTCAAGGCACCTTCGGAGTAAAATATTCTCTCGGCATCGAGATTTTATCAAACCCAGTTGCCGCAAGGTGTGGCTGAATTCTTAGCAGATTTAGAGGTGATTGCAAGTTCCCAAAACGGGCTTCTGGAGAGGTTTTTGCCACTCTTGCTGTCCCCGATCTAAAATTTTTACGAAAATCATTTCCCCTAGATGCTTGCAGATGACCTGTGCTCTTGTGCTTCTAGAGCACGTTTCAGACGGGTGCACTGCTGGAACCCTTTCCCAGCCGAATGAATGGAAACCTCAACGGAAAGGAAACGAAAGAACGGTTTAGGGACGGATGAGCACAATGGGGGTTTGCTCATCGGCGTTGCCGGCGGGATTTTTCTTAAGGGCAGCGGTGAGGAGTTGAGGCGAGACCCCTGGGCTGGCGGCAAGAACTTTAACTGCGCCTAAGTCATTGACATCCACAATGGCAATGCCCAAACCTGTTTTGGCGGCAAGGTCCTCTGCGATGGCTTGGGGGTTGACCGGTCCCATGACAATGAATTGATCGTAGGGAGGGAGGGTACCTGTCACGTCATCAATGAGGCGGGCTTGTTCACCGGCCAGTTGATAAAAGCCCCCCTTGTGGCCAAAGACTTTGGCGATCGCCCCCCCCACAAAGGCCAAGAGCACCCGCAGCGCTCCCACTTCCTCTACAAGGGCTTGCATACCACAGGCCGTGGCCAAACTGGAGGTGGGCAGAAAGAACTGACATACCCGTGTGGCTACCCAGCCGGGGCGAAGCTGAGCCGGATCCTTAAGGCGGCCTTGAATAATGGCAAGGGGCGTTTCCCCAATGGCCACAATATCGCCCGCCTGAGCATGGGGCATAACGTAGCGATTCAGCACCTCCAGGGGGATATCCAAAGGCGTGAGCAAATGGGTGCGAATGGGCAGTACTTGACACCCTTCCGCTTGGCGCCACACGCCCACTTCTCCCCGCGCAGGAAACTTAAGGGGAATAAACTCATGGTGGGTTTTAGCAAAACGACCGTGGGGGCCATAGGCAACGTAGTGAATCTTGACCCAAGCCGCCTTGACTTGGCTCACCCCAATCCCCTGCAAATCCACACAGATTTCAACATTCGTTTGCTTTGTGGACTTGACGATGTAGGCAAACCAATAGCCATCGGCACGGGGAGGAAACTCTGGCTCTGGATGGCGCGGTATGACCTGCACCTTAGTTTCAATCGTCTCCACACTGCCATCGGACAATAGCACCACCTCTGCCCGCAGCTCCGGCACCATGACCTCAATTCCACGGTGGGGATTACTCAGCCCCAGTAGCCCCACAAACCGATAGTGGGTTGGTTCATAGATTTCGAGATTCCAACTGGCACGAATGATCTCTAGGGGATGCGCCGGCCGGCGGCGATACCGCCATTCCAAACCCGCGGCGACCAGAGCAGCGAGGGTTCCGAAGGCTGCTGCACCAATTCCGACAACTGTTGCGATCATCCCGTGTCTTGTACCATTGCATTTCCCGTATTCGCTAGATTACTAGCAGTTGGGCATTTTTGGAGGGACTGGATTGTTGGAGTGGCAAGAGATCCGCGGCAACTGGCTGTGCTTGCCCCAGCGCCCGCTGGGGTGGATCCACTTTTTGGGCGGCGCCTTTGTGGCAGCAGCACCGCAAGTGACCTATCGGCGCCTGTTGGAGTACTTGGCAGAAGCGGGCTATGGCATCATTGCCACCCCCTTTGTGAATACTTTTGACCATGGGGCGATCGCCCTTGAGGTGCTCAACAAACTGGACTATGCCCTCGATTGGCTAGTGCACCGTGGCGGCTATCCACCGGCGCTGCCCATTTACGGCCTTGGCCACAGTATGGGCTGCAAGCTCCATTTGCTCATCAATAGCCTTTACGATGGCGATCGCGCCGGCAACATTTTCTTGGCGTTCAACAACTACGCCGCTGCCCAGTCCATTCCTGGCTTAGACAACCTGCCCCCCGTAGGCGTCGAGTTTAGCCCCACCCCCGCCGAAACCGAAGCACTCATCCAGCAGCGCTATCCTGTGCGCCGCAACCTGCTCATCCGCTTCCAAGAGGACGACATTGATCAAACCCCCCGCCTGCGCCGTCTCCTCAGGGCAAAATTTGGCGATATGGTCACCGCCTTGAAACTGCCCGGCAATCACCTCACCCCCCTCAGCCAAGGACTCAGGTGGCAAGTCGGCCCAGAGTTTTCACCCCTCGATGCCGTTGGCCAGTGGCTCCAGCAAAGCCTCTTTCCGGAAATGCAGGTTCTGGAGGCGTGCCTAGTAGAGTGGCTAAATCCCTTGGGGACTGCCCCCCGTTGCCGCCCGTAACGTGGCACAATCGCATAAAGACCCCTTGAGCAAGAAAGGAAGTTGCCTGTGACTGTTGCCTCCTCCCGTGCCCTCAGTGCCGCTGCTCGCCCCGATTCCCGTGGTTACTTTGGTCGCTTTGGGGGCAAGTACGTACCCGAAACCCTCATGCCTGCCCTCAGTGAATTAGAGGAGGCCTTTGCCCACTACCGCCAAGACCCTGCCTTTCAAGCCGAATTGCAGCAACTCCTGCAAGACTACGTGGGTCGTCCTAGTCCCCTTTACTTTGCCGAACGCCTCAGCGCCCACTATGCCCATGCCCATGCCCAGCCGCACATTTATCTCAAACGGGAAGACCTCAATCACACCGGTGCCCACAAAATTAACAACGCCCTCGGTCAAGCCCTCCTGGCTCAACGCATGGGCAAACGGCGCGTTATCGCCGAAACCGGCGCCGGCCAGCATGGAGTCGCCACCGCAACAGTCTGTGCCCGCTTGGGTTTGCAATGCGTCATCTACATGGGGGTGCAGGACATGGAGCGGCAGCGCCTCAACGTGCTGCGGATGCGCCTCCTGGGGGCAGAGGTAAGACCTGTCAGCGCAGGTACAGGAACCCTCAAGGATGCCACCTCCGAAGCCATTCGCGACTGGGTGACCAATGTGGAGACAACCCACTACATTTTGGGGTCGGTGGCCGGTCCCCATCCCTACCCCATGATTGTGCGGGACTTTCAGGCGGTCATTGGGGCAGAAACACGGCGGCAGTGCCTTGAGAAATGGGGCGGGCTGCCCGATATTCTGCTGGCCTGCGTTGGCGGTGGCTCCAATGCCATGGGACTCTTTCATGAATTTGTCGAAGAACCCCACGTGCGCTTGATTGGGGTTGAAGCGGCTGGCCAAGGGCTAGACACAGGTCACCATGCCGCCACCCTCACCAAGGGAGAAGTGGGGGTGCTCCACGGCGCCATGAGCTACTTGCTGCAGGATGAAGAGGGGCAGGTGGTGGAGGCCCACTCCATTAGTGCCGGCTTAGACTATCCGGGGGTCGGGCCAGAGCACAGCTATCTCAAGGACATTGGGCGGGCAGAATACTACAGTGTCACCGATGCCGAGGCTGTGGCGGCCTGTGTGCGCCTTGCCCAGTTGGAGGGGATTTTGCCAGCCCTGGAGACTGCCCATGCCCTGGCCTATCTGGAAACCCTTTGCCCCCAACTAACAGGACAGCCGCGCATTGTCATTAACTGTTCAGGACGGGGCGATAAGGATGTGGAAACCATTGGCCGCTACTTTGAAGCCCCGCAAGCCTAGCCTACCCTGAGGGAAGAGCGATCGCGGCCATGGATGGAGCGAACCCCATTTTTGTTTTTACGGTTCTGTTGGCCGTAATCCTGCTGGTTCCCCCGGCCTTTGAGCGATTGCGCCTGCCGGGGCTGGTGGGGCTGCTGCTTGCCGGTGTGATCCTCGGCCCAAATGGATTACAGTTTCTTGACCATGAGAGCGAAACCATCAAACTGCTCTCCGGCATTGGCAAGGTTTATTTAATGTTTGTGGCCGGACTGGAGATTGACTTGAGTCAGTTTCGCAAAACGCGGCATCGCTCGCTAGTCTTCGGCTTTTGCACCTTCATCGTGCCCATTTTAACTGGCATTATCATTGGCCGCTGGTTTGGCTTTGGTTGGAATGGGTCGCTGCTGATTGGGTCGCTGTTGGCCTCCCACACGCTGCTTGCCTATCCAATTGTGCGGCGCCTAGGGGTTGTCCAAAATGAAGCGGTCACCGTTACGATTGGGGCAACGATTTTTACCGATACAGCCGCCCTTGTGGTCTTGGCCATCTGTGTGGGCATCAACAGGGGAGAATTTACGGCGCTGACGCTCATTAATCAACTGGTGACGCTGAGTCTCTACTGCTTTTTGGTACTCTGGGGCTTTGACCGTGCCGGCAAGGAATTTTTCCAGCGATCGCGCGATGACCAAGGAAACCAGTTTCTGTTTATTCTCTTGACATTGTTTGTTGCTTCCGTTAGTGCACAACTGATCGGCGTTGAGCAGATTGTTGGAGCTTTTTTAGCCGGTTTAGCGGTCAATGACGTTTTAGGCGATAGTCCCGTCAAGGAAAAGGTGGAATTTATCGGGGGGGTGCTCTTTATCCCCTGTTTTTTTGTGGATATGGGCCTGTTGATTGATATTCCTGCTTTTGTCAAGACACTGTCCTCCATTGGCATTACGGTGGCGATTGTGGTGGGTCTCATAGGCAGCAAGTTCATTGCCGCCTGGCTTTCTGCCCTGTGGTATCGCTACACCGCCATGGAAATGCTCACCATGTGGTCGCTCTCTTTGCCCCAAGTGGCAGCCACCCTAGCGGCTACTTTAGTGGGGTTTCAGGAGGGGATTCTCACTCAGGACATTCTCAACAGTGTCCTGGTGCTCATGGTGGTGACCTCGATTCTAGGGCCAATGATCACCGCGCAAACGGCCACGCGCATTCCAATTCCCCAGCCCGAACAGGAGGCGATCGAAGAACTGACCCCTTGGTGGGATAGCAGTGAAGACCCCCAGCCCTATCCCTTCACCGTTGTCGTGCCGGTTCAGAATCCCCAAACCCAGCGATCGCTGGTGGAATTGGCCGCCCTGCTGGCTCGCCATGAAGCGGGACGGGTGGTGGCGGTGGCGATTGTCCGTGGCCAAGTGCACATGGATGACCCCCAGCTCGATGCCGCCCTCGATCGCAGTCGCAAACTTGTGCGCCGCGCCGTGGAATTGGCAGTCCCCTACGGCGTTGAAGCCACTGCTGCCATTCGCATTGATGACGATGTTGCCTTTGGAATTAGTCGCTTTAGCCGTGAACAAAACGCCAGTTTAATTGTCCTAGGCTGGTCAGAAACCAGTAGTTTGCGAGCACGGCTCTTTGGCAACCTCATTGAGCAGGTGCTCTGGTCTAGTCCCTGTCCGGTGGCGATTACCCGCCTCTTGGATGCCCCAGAACACATTGGCTCGATTTTGGTGCCCACCCGCGACCTCACCCCCAGTACACTGCGGATTGTCAGTTTTGCCCAAGCCCTTGCCACCGCCAGTCAAGCAAGAGTTGTGCTGCTCCACGTGGTTTTAACCAACACCCCCTCTGAACAAATTGCCCAGTTTGAAGAGGACTTGCGAGAGATTTTACGGGAGACTGGCGGAGTTGGCGGCGTTGACATTAAAACCGTTGCCAGTAACAACATTGCCGCTGCAATCCTCCAAGAAGCCCAAGCATGCGACTTGGTGTTAATGCGCTCAATTCGGCGAGGTACTGCCGGCGGGCTGACGGTGAGTGACATTACGACTCAAGTGATTCAGCAATTGCAGACCTCGATTATCCTTTTTGGCGAACCCCACCGCCTCAGTTAAAACTCGGCATTGCCCGGCGTCCGCGGAAAGGGAATGACATCTCGGATATTGTCCATGCCCGTCATAAACTGCACTAGGCGCTCAAAACCCAAGCCAAAGCCGGCATGGGGCACACTGCCATAGCGACGCAAATCCAAGTACCACCAGTAGGGGGCAGGGTCTAGCCCTTGGCTGGCCAGCCGCTGCTGCAACACTTCCAGCCGCTCCTCCCGCTGTGAGCCGCCGATAATCTCCCCAATTTTGGGCGCTAGGACGTCCATGGCCGCAACGGTTTTGCCATCCTCATTAAGGCGCATATAGAAGGCCTTGAGTTCAGCCGGATAGTCATAGACAATCACGGGGCGCCGGCAGTATTCCTCCGCTAAGTAGCGCTCATGCTCTGACTGCAAGTCCAGACCCCAGGCCACCGGAAACTCAAAGGGACGGCCACTCCTTTCAAGGATTTGGATGGCCTCTGTGTAACTTAAACGGGCAAAGGATTGGCTGGCCATCTGCTCGGCGGTGGCCATGACGCTATTGTCAATGCGCTCCTGAAAGAAGGCCAAGTCCTCCGCGCAGTGGTCGAGCACAGAGCGAAAGACAAACTGCAAAAAGGCTTCCGCCAGCTCCATATCCCCCGCTAAATCACAAAAGGCCATCTCCGGCTCCACCATCCAAAACTCCGCCAAGTGGCGCGAGGTATTCGAGTTTTCCGCGCGGAATGTGGGACCAAAGGTATAGACATTGGTGAAAGCGGTGGCCATAATTTCTGCTTCCAGTTGGCCACTGACGGTGAGGTAGGCGCGGCGGCCAAAAAAGTCTTGACTAAAGTCAATTGTCCCTTGGGGGGTTGCCGGTGGTTGGCTCAAGTCTAAGGTGGTCACCGTAAAGAGTTCCCCTGCCCCTTCGCAGTCACTGGCAGTAATGATCGGCGTGTGCACCCAGAGGAAGCCCCGCTCTTGAAAAAATTGGTGAATGGCCATGGCACAGGCATTGCGCACGCGCATCACAGCGCCGAGGGTATTGGTTCGCGGTCGCAAATGGGCAATTGTGCGCAGAAATTCAAAGCTGTGGCGTTTCTTTTGCAGCGGATAGGTTTCTGGGTCGGCAGCCCCCCAAAGGTGAATCCGTTGGGCATGGAGTTCTAGGGCTTGCCCCTTGCCGGGGGAGGGCACCAGTTCGCCGCTGAATTCTGCGGCAGCCCCTGTGGTTAGCTCTTTGACGGCTGGCGTGGCCTCTGCGAGGGTATTGGGAATAACCACCTGTAGCCCGGCGAGGGTTGAGCCATCGTTGAGGTTCACAAAGGTACATTCCTTGAGTTCGCGTTTGGTGCGCACCCAGCCTCGGACGGTCACGCGATCGCCCACTTGACCTCGATGGAGAATGTCTTTAATCCGCGGTTGCATTTGCTGATTCCCTATAACTGCACAATGGTTACTCCCCGACCCCCCTCTTCGGGAGGGGCAAGGGTATAGTTCTGAACGCTGGGGTGCTGATCTAAAAATTGATGCACAAAGCGGCGGAGGGCACCACTGCCATGGCCATGGATAATCCAGACGGTTCCCTCTTGGCGGTTGAGAAATTCCTCTAGGAGGGGTTCTGCCTCGTGGGTGCGCTTGCCCCGCAGGTCGAGGGTACGGCTTTCAGTGCGAATGGCCGGCACTTGCGGGGTTGCCGGCCGCGGCGAGGAATCGGGGCAAGGCTTCTGCTGACTTGGTTTAGAGGGCAGGTGCACCGGTTCTCCCTGCAGGGATTCAACAGCATGGGGCGGCACTGTAAATTTCACGTTCCCCACTTGGATAACCAGATCCCCCTGCCGGCTGACACTGAGAACCTCGCCCACCTGTTGCCATTGGGGCAGGCGCACGCGATCGCCCGGCTGGGGAATAAAGCCAACGGGCGGGGGTGGCGGTAAATAAGTTTTCTCAATTTGATGCAGCGCCGCTTGGGCGGCTTGAACCTGTTCGGGACTGTTCGCCCGTTGCAGTCGGGCAATCACTTTGGCAATTTCCCGTTGAGCCTCATGGAGGGCAGTGCGCACTTGCTCCTCCTGTTGCTGGCGCAGTTGCTGTTGCCGCTGGCGCAGTTGCTGGGCTTGGCCGGCAATTTCTTGGTAGAGGGCTTCCGTGTCGCGCAGCAGCGCTGCCGCCGCTGTGGTTTTGGCCTCCTGAGCTTGGCGTTGGCTCACCAGTCCCAGAATCATCTCATTGACACTGTTGCTCTCGCTACTGAGACAGGCCTTGGCCTCTTCAATAATGCTGGGGTACAGCCCCAACCGCTGGGCGATCGCCAGGGCATTGGATTGGCCCGGAATGCCCCACAGCAGCCGGTAGGTGGGGGCTAGGGTCTGCTCGTCAAACTCCACGGCGGCATTTTCAAAGCGGCTGTCCTGATACTTGAGGGCCTTGAGTTCGCCATAGTGGGTGGTGGCAAACGTAAGACTGGCGTGATCTGCCAGATAGCGCAACAGGGCGATCGCCAGTGCCGTTCCTTCGCTGGGGTCTGTGCCCGCGCCAATTTCATCCAGCAGCACCAGAGTCTTGCCCCCTGTGACCTCTAGCTCTGCCAAAATATCGCGGATATTGCAGATATGACTGGAAAAGGTGGACAGGTTTTGGGTGAGGGACTGCTCATCGCCAATGTCTGCCCAAATGCCCGTAAACCAAGGCAACTCTGCGGGGGCAGCCGCCGGCACATACAGCCCCGCCCTGGCCATGAGGGCTGCCAATCCCAGTGTTTTCAGCGTCGCTGTTTTCCCGCCGGTATTGGGGCCGGTAATCGTGACCACCTTTGTGGGGGGCTGCAATTCAAGATCAATTGGCACCACCCTCTGCCCCTGTTCATGCTGCTCTTGCCAGACCAAGAGGGGATGGCGCAGGGCTTTCAAGTGCAGCCGTGTCTCGCTGACAAACTGGGGTGGATTGCCCTGCAACCAGAGACTGTAGCGGGCACGGGCAACTGCCATATCGAGGCTTGTCAGTACATCGAGCAGATACCACAGATCGTCACTGATGGTGGCCAATTGATCCGAGAGGGCTTGGCAGATGGCACGCTCGGCCTCGGCTTCCTGATGGACAAGCTGTTGCAGGCGGTTTTGCAGCTCAACGGTTTCCTGAGGCTCAATGTAGAGGGTGGCACCACTGGCGGAAAGATCGTGGACAATGCCGGGAATTTGGTCTTTGTGGGTGGCTTTGACTGCCAACACATAGCGATCGCGCCGTTGGGTAACCACTGCCTCCTGAATGGCACTGGTGCGCTGCTGCAAAATCTGCTGCAGGTGCTGCTGGATCTGGGCGCGGCACTGCCGTTGCTGTTGGCGGATCTGCGCCAATTCGGGACTGGCGCGATCGCTCACTTGCCCTTGATCCGTAATACAGCGGTAGATCTCCTGGGCGACCTCCGGGTAGGTGCGGACGCCGGCCACTAGTCGTTGCAGTTCCTGCAGTTGCCCGTGTTCCTCAATTTGCCGCCGCTGTTGTCGCCCAGCACTCAACAGGTGGGCGATCGCTAGGAGTTCGCTGCCCTGCAAGCAGCCCCGATGATCCAACCGCTCAAGAGCAGGTTCAAGATCCGTCACTTGGCTGAAATCTAAGCGCACTTGGTGCACCGTCTCCAAGGCAATGACTTCCGCGGTCTGCGCCAACAGCACTTGACTGGCTGCCGGAGTGCCAGCCAAAATTTCGCCCGACTGCAGCTGACGCATTCCCCGCTTTGTGGAAGCAAACGTTGCCAACTGCTGACACAGACGCGGCCACTCCAGCCGCCCTAGGGATTTATCGAATGCACTAATTTGTGACGCTGTAACAACCAATGTTCGCCATCTGCTGAAAACACTCCTCTCACTGACTGTAGCACTGCTTACCCCTCCGTGCAGCCGTTCTAGAGGACAGTCCCTGACATCTCCATGTCCACTGCGTCTTGTAGTTTCAGGAGGGTACTGGTGAGCGTTTCAGAATTGAGATAGGGCCACCCGATGGCTTGGGCGATCGTTTGTAATCGCTCTGTAATGCTCGTGAGTTCGGAGAACATATTTTCGCGGGGTAAACCCGCAAAGAGTGCTATTGCCCCTTGACTGACCGCCCACTTACACTCCGATTCGTGGACACGGGTGCGCATGCCACTGAGGAGAATGACATTTATTCCTGGATAGTGCTGGCGATACTGGCGACAAAACTCATAGGGATTGGTTTTTGGCATCCCCAAATCCAAGAGCAGTAGGCTGATTTTGCAGTTGAGGGATTCCACATGGGCAATGATTTTTTCTAACTCAAAGTGGGAAGTTGCCCAAATCGTCGAAATCCCTTGGGAGTTCAATACTTCCCGCCACATTTCCCCTTGGGTACGCGAAGAGTGGGTCATCAGTACCGTGACTTGACCCTTGCTCTCAGGGGAGGGGTTCGTGTAGGGGTGAGGACTCGGTACATCCCGCAGGTCAATGTATTCCAGTTCTGACTCCCCAATAGCAATACAATCCCCATGTTTGAGGAGATAGGGTTCACAGAGGCGATGATTGCCAATAAACGTGCCATTCATGCTGCCGAGATCGGTCAAGAGGTAGCGATGATCCGCTTGACGTTCAATGCGAACGTGATGCCGCGAACACCAGCGATCGGGCAGGACAACATCACAATCTTTACTTCGACCAATTTGCCAAACCGGTAACTGCTCCAACACAATAGAACGTTGCATGTAAATTGAATGTAATAACAAGCGGGGGGTTGGTGCCGCTAGAATTAGCTCACTGGGACGCATGAACCCCCGCTGCTGTTCATCAGAGCGAGTCGGCGATTGTAGGTGGGGAACGTAGGTACCGGGGTGGTTGGCCGAAGCATCCATAGGAGCAGCTAAAGAAAACACTAAATTGAGTTGATTAGTATGCCGCTTATCCTAACGCTGTTGAGCAGCAAGGAACTACTTTCATCTTAATGCCAATAGAATGGCAGCAGTCCCCCTGCGGGTTGCTAAAACGTACTCGTTATGAGTATGATTGAGTAAGATAGGACAGTGCAATGACTGTCAAAGGAGACCGCCATGAGTGCAACAACAACCCTGAAAGAGCAAGTGCTGACCACGCTGAAACGGGAACAGGCCAATGCAGTGGTCATGTATTTGAACTACAAAAAGTACCATTGGTTGACCTATGGCCCTTTGTTTCGGGATTTACACCTGCTTTTTGAAGAACAGGGGTCAGAGGTTTTTGCCATGATTGATGAACTGGCCGAGCGTAGCCTGATGCTCGATGGCCAACCCGTGGTAAATCCAGCAGACTACCTAAAGGTGGCAACGGTCACCCCCTCCAGTGACCAACTCACGGTTAAGCAAATGATCGAGGAGGCGATCGCTAACCATGAGCTGATCATTACCGAGATGCACCAAGATGCCGAAATCGCCACTGAGGCCGGTGATATTGGTACCGCCGATCTCTACACCCGCCTAGTGCAAACTCACCAAAAACATCGCTGGTTCCTCAAAGAGTTCTTAGCCAAAGGCGATGGCTTGGTGAACTAATGTCTCTCCCAAGGGAGTTGAGCCTCTAGTTGCGAATCACCCCATTGTAGTTAACAGTGGTGCGTCCGTCAGGCGCCACGGTAACCACTGTTTCAATGCTGGGCAGCGGCTGCGGAACTCCGTTCTTGACCCTGTAGCCTAAAATACGAAACGTATAGGAGCCATCTGCGTTACGGACGTAGGGTGCTTGGCGCACAGGTCCGTGCATCGAGGCGTCAGCGCGATAGCGAGTTAGCCCCCCATTGACTCGTTCTGCGGCCTGGCGAGCATAGTTTCGAGCACGAACTAACTCAGCAATACTAGCCACTTCAGAGCTGATTCCTTGGGCTAGGGTGCCAGCAATAGGCACAAAAACGGCGCTCATAAGCAAGATTCCGCCTAGCGTAGCCATTCTTGGTCTAACTGCCCATTGCCAGCGGCTGCTTCCCATACTCCGGCTTCCCAAGCGCACATTACTCAATCATTTTACTGAATGAGTGGGAAAAAGATTTCGTTTCACCATAAGAATAATAACAGCACCTGTTAACATTTTAGATATTTTGTTAAGTTTGCTTAAACTGTTTGCCACGCAACCCTCGGATTCATTGGGGGCAACCTACCATTGAGATAGGTAGGGTCTGACTATTGCTGAGATCTTGAAATAGCGGAAGAGGTGGAATAGAGGGCGTCAGCAACAGGAGGCCTTACCAACATTTATTGAGCTAATTTTCTAGCAGAGGTGCTTTATGGCAATTAACGCAGCAAAACTACAAGCAACATTGCAAAAATTTGTTGCCGATGTCAGCAATGTGCAAGGGGCGGCACTGGTTTCCCCCGATGGCTTGACCTTGGCGGCAGCGCTGCCGGCAGGAATGGATGATGAGCGAGTGGCGGCGATGTCAGCAGCGATGCTGTCCTTAGGTGAACGGATTGGTCGAGAACTGAGTCGGGGTCAAATTGAGCGGATTCTTGTGGAGGGGACGAGTGGCTATGGCATTCTTACTAGCTGTACTGAGGAGGCAGTATTGCTGGTATTGGCAGATGCAGCCGCCAAACAGGGCATTATCAACCTGGAAATTAAGAATGTCATTGCTGAACTGCAACCGCAGTTAACAGGGGGATTGCAATCAGTGGGTGTTTAACCGTCCCTGTCCTTGCCAAAGGAGGAAAGTAGTGCCATGGAAATCATGCGGATTGTCATTACCGGGCCAGTGGGGGCGGGGAAATCTACATTTATTCGCACCATTAGCGAAATTGAACCGGTGGATACGGATCGTAAAGCTACGGATGAGGTGGGGAGTTGGAAAGAGAAAACCACAGTGGCAATGGATTTTGGCCGACTGCAATTTGGTCCCAATATAGCTTTGCACCTCTACGGCACGCCGGGGCAAGAACGGTTTGATTTCATGTGGGAAATTTTGATTCGCAAGGCTCATGCCTTTATTCTCTTGGTCAGTTCCCACCGTCCCCAAGACTTTCGAGCCGCCCGTCGCATTCTGGCCTTTATGCGCCACCGTGCCAAGATTCCGATGGTGATTGGGCTGAGTCATGCCGATAACCCAAATGCTTGGCCGCCGGAGGATATTGCGATCGCCCTGGGCTATCTCAGCCCCCACAATCGCCCACCCATGGTACAGGTGAATGCCCTTGACCAAGGTTCTGTTGCCGCGGCCATGATGAGGCTCATTGAAACCTATGCCAAACACCAAGCAGAACAACTGAACTGGGATGCGGTTAAGCACTAGTTGATTTTCAAGGGGGCAGGGACTGAAATTCATACTTCATAGGAAGGGGGAAAGCTAAATGAAAATCACCGGGTATTTATCTGAATTTTCCCTAGGGGAAATCTTCCGCTTTCTAGAACAGGGGCAAAAAACAGGGTGTCTTTCAATCAAACCCGTTGAAACAGAGACCCTCTCTGTTTCCCCACGCCGGCACCACTACATCTTCTTTCGCTTAGGTCAGATTGTGGCAGCCACCTACGAACTGGATCATCAAGGCCTACAACAGCTCATTGAGCAACGCGGGTTCATGCATGTGACAACGATTCAGCGGCTCTTAAAGCTGTATCCCCTCAACCAGCCCCTTGGTCTGCTGCTGAAAACCCAAGGCGCCTTGGATAGCCAACAGTTGCAGTTGCTCTTTAAGCAGCAAGTGCTCACACCGATTCCAGAGTTGTTTAGTCTCGCTGAAGGATGGTTCAAGTTTGATGCCAATCACCCCTTGCCGTTGGCGGAAATGACAGGCTTGAGCGCATCGCCGCGAGATGTGGCCTTAGCGGGTTTGCGGCTCCTGCGAGATTGGACGCCTCTGATGGACAAGTTGCCCTTGCCCGATTCAACAATGATTAGTTTGAGTGAAGGGCAACCTCCCTGCCGCCTAAACCCCGTGGAATGGCGGGTCTGGGAATATGTGGACAAAACCGTCACCCTAGAGGGAATTGCCCAAGCCCTCGATTTACCCGTTCTAGAGGTGCAAAAAATCTGTCTTCGGCTGATGGTGGCCGGTCTTGTGGAGGAGATCATCAATATCGGTACCGAACCCACACCTTCCTCACCAACACCGCCGCCCCGCTCCTCAGACGAGAGCAGCGGCTCCCTTAGTCAATCATTTCTCACGGGCGTGCTGTCATTCTTGAAACTTAAAGCTCAGCCAATGGCATGAAAGGAGGTTGACCATGACGGAAGTGACGCGTATTGAATGGACAGAAAAGTTGAAAACGAGCCATGCCGGCCTTGACAACCAGCACAAGGAACTGCTGACCATGGTCAATGAGCTAGGAGAGGCCGTTCAGCAGGGAGAGGGAGCGGCGACAATGAAAAGGCTCTTTGCCTGTCTGCTTTCCTATGCCGATTGGCACTTTCGCTATGAAGAGGAGCTGGCTGCCAAATATCAATGTCCGATTGCTGAACGCAATCTTCGAGAGCATGAGGCTTTTCGTCAGCTGATTGCCAAGTTTGAGCAGGAATATAAAGCTGCACGGGCAGCAGCACTGACGGGCCAAGGGAGTCCAGAGGCACTGGAAGCTTTAGCAGTAACCTTTCACAGGCACTTGGTAGACTGGATGCTTAACCACATTGCAGTTGTGGATAAGCAAATTGGCGAGTACGTCAGCGCTGTAACAGCAGAGAAGGCCAAGGCCGCAGTTGCCTGTTAAAGTCAGCATTGTGTCTAGGAGAGAGACATGGCGCTTACCTACTTTGAATGGACGGATGAATTGAAGACCGGTGTGGCCATGATCGATGCTCACCACCGCGAACTGGTGGAGGCGGTCAACGATCTCGCCGGTGCCATTAATCGCGGCGAGGGGCGAGGGGCAATTCAGCGACTGCTTGCCTTCCTGAAGTACTACGCCGAATGGCACTTTGAAAAGGAAGAAAGCTGTGCTCACCAAGCGCAATGCCCCTTGGCCGAGACCAACTGTCAAGCCCATCGCCAGTTTTTGACGCTTCTGAAAGACTTTCAAAGTGCCTATCGCCAATCGCCCGACGATGAGTCTCTCCCTACTCGCCTCCATGAAAGCCTTGCCAACTGGCTTGTTAGCCATATTATGAAAATTGACAAAAAAATAGGTGAGTACCTCAAGGCTCAGTCACCCGCAAGCTCTTAAGGGGCAGCGGAAGCCTGTTGTTTAGCGCCGGTCATGGCAAGGTGCAAAAGAGGGGGGTGCGCTGGCTACAATAGAGGAATAGGAAAAGAAAAAGCTGGGTCAAGCCTAAGGAGGGGGTATGGCGGTTACACGCCACTATTCACCAGAGTATATCAACCACCTCACGCCACAGGATGTGGCAGCCTTGGCACGGCGACTGGAGGAAGATGATTATGACACCCCCTTTGCCGCTTTGGAGGATTGGCACCTGCTGCGGGCGATCGCCTTCCAGCGGCCTGAACTGGCAGAACCTTACCTGTATCTATTGGATTTAGAGGCCTTTGACGAGTCCTAGTCCTACAGGTGTGCCCCGTCTCCTGGTGGGGGTGGGGGGTGGCATTGCCGCCTATAAAATCTGTGAGGTCATTTCCCACCAAGTGAAAGCGGGGTGGGAAGTTGCAGCAATTCTTTCCAAGACAGCAGCGCAGTTTATTACCCCTTTGACGATTTCTACCCTCTGCCGCCGTTCGGTCTATACCGATCAGGACTTTTGGCATTCCCAAGCCCCCCGTCCTCTCCATATTGACCTGGGGGAATGGGCAACCCTACTGCTGATTGCTCCGCTAACGGCAAACACGCTGGCAAAACTGGCCCTAGGACTGGCGGACACGCTTCTCACGAGTACGGTGTTGGCCTCAAGAATGCCGATTCTAGTTGCCCCGGCGATGAATACCACCATGTGGGAGCAACCGACGGTACAGGCCCATTGGCAGCAACTACAACAGCAGTCGCGCTACCACTGTCTGCCTCCCCTCTATGGCCGCTTGGCCTGTGATACCGTGGGGGTGGGGCGGATGGCCGAGCCGGCGGAGATCATTGCCTATCTGGACTCTTTGGCCTATACCCAGGGCAGGCGGGATCTAGCCGGGAAGCATCTGCTGATTACGGCCGGCGGCACCCGTGAGTATTGGGATGCGGTGCGCTTCATCGGCAATCCGGCAACGGGAAAAATGGGGATTGCGCTGGCAAGGGCAGCCCTTCATCGCGGCGCAAGGGTGACATTGATTCATGGGGCGATCGCCGATCCCATTCCTCCCCAGATCACAGCCATTGAGGCAATTGACAGTGAAAGTATGCTGCAGGCCGTCAAGAAAGCTTGGCCAGAGGCGGATTGGCTGGTCATGGCTGCCGCCGTTGGTGATGTCCGCCCGGCACAACAGTGGTCGGCAAAGCTCCCCAAATCTGAGCTGCCTACGGCCTTACCCCTATGCCCGGTGCCCGATATTTTGCAAATGGCGGCTCAAATGCGCCGGCCTCACCAACGTCTGATTGGTTTTGCCGCTCAAACCGGAGAGATTGTCACCCCTGCCCGCGAAAAGCTAGAACGTAAGGGCTTGGATTTGATCGTGGCGAATGCGGTGGATCAAGGGGATTGTGGCTTTGGTACTGTTGAGAATGCCGCTGTAGTGCTGGATCGTCGGGGGCGATCGCGCTCCTTGGCCAAGGTACCGAAGTTAATTCTGGCACACCAAATTTTTGACCTTGCCCAAGAATGGCTCTCATGAGCGATGGCTTGACGGTAGTCCCCTTGCCCATAGAAATGCAGCGGGCGATCGCTGCCGCTGAAACCCTTGACTCCTTAGCAACGATTGCCCAGGAATTGGTGGAAAATGCCCTCGATGCCGGAGCAAGTCGTATTCATGTTCATTGGAACACTGCGGCTTGGCGCTTGGAAGTTACTGACAATGGCGAAGGGATTCGCCCAGCCGATTTAAGCCAAGTGGCCCTCCCCTACACCAGCAGCAAGTTACCCGCCACGGGGGAATTAGCCGACATCACCACCCTCGGCTTTCGCGGTCAAGCCCTGCACAGTTTAGCCCAAATGGCGCAGCTGACCATTTGCAGTCGGCATCGCGAGGCAGAGACGGGCTGGCAGGTTAGGTATGATGCCCATGGTGAAGTGTCCAGCCAACGGCCTCTGGGCATGGCAGTGGGGACGCGCGTTATTGCTGAGCAAATTTTTCAGGACTGGCCGCAACGCCAGCAGGGGGTCAACCCAAAACAGCTCCAGCGACGCCTTCAGGAAATTGCCCTCTGTTTCCCGCAGGTGGCTTGGCATCTCCTCAAGGATGGCAAACTGTGGTGTCACTGGCCGAAGGTGGCATCTTTGGGCGATCGCCTCCTGCAGCTAATCCCGCAACTCTATCCCCAAGATTTACGCCAAATCAGCGATGCCCAGATCGAATTGGTCTTGGCACCGCCGGATCGTCACCATCGTCCCCGCCCCGATTGGTTAGGGGTAGCAGTCAATGGGCGGTGGGTAGAGCTGCACAGCGATCCCTCGTGGCAGGAGGTGATTCTGGAAGCCTTTGGGCGCGGGTTACCGCGGCAGCGCTTTCCCCTCTGCATTGCCCATCTGCGTTTGCCCCCAGCGGCAATTGACTGGTCAGCAGAACCGCAAAAGCGCAGGATCTATCTACGGGAACCAGAGCAATGGCAATCGCTGTTGGTGGAACGCATTGGCCAACTCCTGGCTCGTCCAGCAACCCCTCTGAGTTATGCCGGCAGCTATCAAGTGTTAAGGGCGGCTGAACCTGCCGCTCGCTATCGAACGCTGTTATCGCAGAAGCCAAACCTATCGCAACCCAGCTTACCTCCCCTTAAGGTGATTGGCCAGTTACACAATACTTACATCATTGTTGAGCAGCCTGAGGAGATTTGGTTAATCGAGCAGCACATTGCCCATGAGCGGGTGCTCTACGAACAAATTGAAGCCGACTGGCAGGTGGTGGAGCTGGACAAGCCGGTTCTGCTGGAGTCCCTGACCGACGCCCAAGGGCAACGCCTACAGGAGTGGGGACTGGCGATCGCCCCCTTTGGGGTGCAGGTGTGGGCCGTGCGCAGTGTTCCTGCTCTGCTGCGCGATCGCCCCGATGTGGCAGCCGCTCTCATTGAACTCAGCCAAGTGACGGATTTAACCGCTGCCAAGGTGGCCGTTGCCTGTCGCAGTGCCATTCGTAACGGTACGCCCCTCACCCTTGCAGAAATGCAAACCCTGGTGGAGGAGTGGTATCGCTGCCGTCAACCCCACACTTGCCCCCACGGTCGCCCCATTTGTTTGCAACTGCGGGAATCCAGCCTTGCTCGGTTTTTCCGCCGCCACTGGGTGGTGGGCAAAAGTCATGGCATCTAGCCCAATGGGCAATCTTGCAGAGGGGTAAAGGCGTGGAGATCTGCCCCTTGGCGCAGACAGTGCCGCAGCTGCATCAGCAGTCGTCCTAGATAATTCGAGCCTTGGCGATCGCTTCCACAGCCCCAATAGCTATCTACAGGGGAATCCTCCACCAATTCTTCATCGCCTGTTGACAGGAGCAATTCTTGGAGATCGGGATGGGTGGTAAATTTGGCAACAAGGGCACGCCACATGACCCGCTGTTTCAGTTGCTCCCACTGGGGATGAACGGGGTAGCGACCACTGCGACCGAGTTGAGCAGCCGCTTCAGGGGTTGGCGCCATGCGAATGACATGACCAAAGGCCTCATGGGCGGTGCCAAAGAATTTGTGGGCTTGGTAGTAGTGCTCCGCTGTTGGCCAATAATAGCCCTCGAGGGTAAACCCGTGGGGAGAGAAATTGGAAAAACTGCCGTAGGCATCCTTGACGCGATAAAAGTAGATTGTCATTGCCAGCCGCGTTCCCGTACCCCTTGATCATCTGAGCATTGGTGATGACTGAGATCATCATGCCCCAAATACAGCCCTTTTCGCAGGGACAGAACTAGGTTACGATAGCCAATTCTTGCTAAGATCAGCCTCGTGGCTGTCTTAAAACCTAATTTTGTTTTGGGGTTTGATATGAAACGATTCTGGGCGATGGTTTGTGCACTTTTTCTGAGTGTGTCACTACTTCTGACGAGTTGTGCCAATGTGCCCACCGGGCTAACAGGAAATTTCCGTGAAGATACCCTTGCCCTGATTAGTAGCCTGCGGCAAGCGATCGCCCTACCCGATGACGACCCCAACAAAAAGGCGGCTCAAGCAGAGGCTCGCAAAAAGCTTAATGATTTCTTTGCTCTCTATCGTCGCGATGAGTCCCTGCGATCGCTCTCTTCTTTTATGACGATGCAAACTGCCCTCAATTCCCTTGCGGGGCACTACAGCTCCTACCCCAATCGTCCTCTGCCTGAGAAGCTCAAAGCTCGCCTCGAACAGGAATTTAAGCAAGTGGAACTTGCCCTTGATCGCGAAGCCAAGTCCTAGGGCCAATGGGGGATAAGCCCTATACAAGCATTCCCATTGAAGAGTGTGGAGAACCCCTAGCGCCTATTCCTCCTACGTTTCTGCGGCTGGAACCCCATCCCTATCAAAGCCTGGGTGCCCCCTATGGCACCGCTTCACCTTTTTACTTGCGAGCAGGTGTGATTGCTGCCCTTGAACGTGCCCAAGCATTCCTAAAGCCTTACGGTTGGCAACTGGCAATTTTTGATGCCTACCGCCCCATTGCGGTGCAGCAGTTTATGGTAGCGCATACCTTTGCGACCCTCTGTCGGGAAGGGGGACACGATCCTCAACAACTGGAGCCGGCGATCGCCAATCAGATTTGGCAACAGGTTTATCAGTTTTGGGCTGTTCCCAGCTTAGATCCACAAAAACCACCCCCCCACAGCACAGGAGCTGCCGTTGATCTCACCCTTGCCGATGCAGAGGGTTGTCCCTTGGACATGGGAGGAGCCATTGATGAGATTTCTGAGCGCTCTTTTCCCGATTTTTACGATCGCCATCCTAAGCAGACCAACGCTGCCTGCTTTGCCCGGCGCCGCCAGATTCTCTATCAAGCAATGAGCAGTGCAGGATTTCAGCGCCATCCCAACGAGTGGTGGCACTTTTCCCTTGGAGATCAGTTGTGGGCTTGGCAAATTCGGCAACAAACCGGCCAGCAGAACATCAGTGCTCGCTATGGCCGAATTGCTCTTTGAGGCTATCTAATCCCCTAGAGCTTATTGAGATCCAGGCCGGCCTCTTTGGCAAATGCACTCAAGCCTTTGCGCTCAAGGGTTTTAATGGCTTTGGCAGAGAGGCGCAGTCGTACCCAACGTTTGCCCTCTGGCCACCACACCCGTTTCCATTGCAAATTGACTTCCTGCAGTCGTTTAGTGCGGCGGTGGGAGTGGGAAATCGCGTAGGCGTTATTGGCTTTTTTTCCGGTCAGTTGACAAACGCGGCTCATGGGTTTTCTCCCCTGCAAGGCAATGTGAGGCAAAGTAACCAAGATTTCTAGCGTATCATATTCTACCGCAGAGGACGCGGCTTATTTGAAGGTTTCCTTGAGGACGGTGCGGGCTGCCAAGTGATTGCGGGTAGTCGTTAAAATTTCTGCCTCCCGCAATAGGCGATCGTAGGTGGATTGTAGCTCTAAGAGGCGTTGCTGCTCCTGAGCGACACCGCGAAAATTACTGGCAATCCAGTAGGACAGTTCAAGGGCAGTTGTGGGCACATCCGGGGGGAGTTCCATGGGTTGCTCCGTCAGTTTTGCCGAGAGGCGCACCACATCCTCAAGAAGTTGTCGCACTTCCTCGGCTAAGGGGCGCAGATCAAGGCTCGTGGGTTCATCCTCAATCCACTCCACCAGTCCAACGCGGTAGGGTTTTTCGCGCACGTAGTCAAGGATGCGAAACCGCTGCTGACCGAGGGAATCAATGAGCATGCGGTCATCGGGAAGCCGTTCGTAGCGACGCACTTCCGCACAACAGCCGACTTTGGCCGGCCGCCCGGTTTGGGGATCCCACATCACGATGCCAAACCGGCGATCGCTCTCGAGAATCGTATTCATCATGATGCGGTAGCGAAATTCAAAAATATGGAGTGGCAGCGGTCGTCCCGGAAAGAGTACGACATCGGGTAGGGGAAAAATGGGGAGTTCGCGAACAGCAATGGACGAAAAAGCCATAATGACAGCGCATAGAAGCCAATGCTTCTATCGTAACGCACTTTGAAGACTGGCTAGGATGCGGAACCGGGGACTTGAACCCCGAAGTCCTTGCGGACACTAGAACCTGAATCTAGCGCGTCTACCAATTCCGCCAGTTCCGCTTTTAATCTGCTTTGTTCAGCGATCTTTTATTATCTTGGGCTTAACGGAGTTCTGTCAACATTTCATCTTGCCTCTGAACGTGAGCACAAAGGGCTGACCATCCAATTGATACCCCGAACGACCCCTGATGCAAAATAGCCCCTCGCCCCTGTCGGCGGAGAAGATACTTTCTGCGGGTCGTACTTGCTGAGCCACTCTTACAAGGACTTGAAGGGGAATCGTATCGGTGTTTGCTCTCAGTGCTGGAGCAAGTAGGGCTGCTGCAATAATGCTGCTCAGGGGAAATCCCTATCCGTTCGTGCTGATTATGATGCTTCAAAAGCGTGAATTGTGCCCAAATAGATGCATTCTATAATCAGCCCTGTCTCAATCCCCGCCGGACTGGCGCGATTTACAGCCGTTCAAGGGGGGTCATCTGAGGATCGACTACTTTTTGCCCGCGTCGCGGGAAACGAATGGCCAAGGAGAGCTTTGGACCAGTATCAAAAACATGGGTAATTTCCCCTTCGCCATAGGTAGGATGGAGAATGCGATCGCCCACCCGCCAAGGAGAGGCAGTGGACTGGTTCAAGCGCAAGGGGGATGTTTTCTTGAGGGAGGTTCTTTTGCGGTATTGCTGCCCATTGCCCGTCAGGAGTTCGGCGGGTAGCTCCGCTAAAAATTGCGAAGGAATCGTATCTTCACTTCTGCCGTAGAGGCGACGACTTTCGGCAAAGGTGAGAAACAGTTGTTCTTGGGCACGGGTAATACCGACGTAGCACAGGCGGCGTTCTTCTTCTAGCGCCATGGGGTCGTTAAGGCTGCGGAAGCTGGGAAAGAGTCCCTGCTCCATGCCGACTAAAAAGACAACGGGAAATTCTAGCCCTTTGGCGGCATGCAATGTCATCAGGGAAACGACGCCCTCTTCCCCTTGCAATGGCTCCAAATCCGAGGCAAGGGCAGAACTGTTGAGAAAATCACTGAGGCTTGCCCCCTCGTTTTCTTCACTAAATTGCTGGGCAGCATTGACCAATTCCATGAGGTTTTGCAGCCGCTCTAGGCTTTCAGCGGTGCCCTCGTTTTCTAGTTCGCGGCGGTAGCCTGTCTCTTCAATCACGGTTTTCACCAATTCGGGCAGGCCAATATCGTCCACAAGCGATCGCAGGTGGGTTATACAGGCAACAAACTGCTGCACGGCACGACTGGCTCGCCCGGCCAAGGGCGTCATGGACTCGGTATCGGCAATCAAGTCCCACAGGGAAATGCCGAGGGTTTGGGCAGCCTCACTGAGGCGCTCCAAGCTGGTTTTGCCAATGCCACGGCGGGGGACATTGATGATGCGCCGCAGACTCACGGTGTCGTAGGGATTTTGCAACAGCCGTAGATAGGCGAGAATATCCTTGACTTCCTTGCGCTCATAGAACTTGAGGCCGCCGACCACGGTGTAGGGAATATTGGCGCGAACTAAGGCCTCCTCAAAGGGGCGAGATTGGGCATTGGTGCGATAGAGAATTGCAAACCGTCCCCACTGGGGTTCAAGGGATTGGCTGCCCAAGGCTTTGATCTTTTGGGCAACGAAATAGGCTTCCTCGGTCTCAGTGGCGCAACGCTCACAGTGAATGGGAGCACCTTCCCCCTTGGTGGGACGCAGCACCTTGGGAATCCGTTCTGTGTTGTGCTCAATAAGATAGTTGGCGGCCTGCAAGATGTTGGCAGCGGAGCGATAGTTTTCCTCTAGCTTGATCAGGGTGCGATGATTGTTATCGGGTAGGCGATCGCCAAAATCTTTCTGGAAGTCCATCAAGATGGTGAAATCAGCACAGCGGAATGAATAAATGGACTGATCCACATCCCCCACCACAAAGATGGAGCGATCGCGCCAATCCTGAAATTGCTGGGGTGGCATGCCATTGGTTGCCAGCAACCGCAGGAGATCGTATTGGGTGCGGTTGGTATCTTGATATTCATCCACTAGAATGTGCTGGAACTGCCGATGCCAGTGTGCCAGGCGTTCGGGGTGCTGTCGAAATAGATGTACTGTTCGCAAAATCAAATCATCAAAGTCAAGGGCGTTATTCTTGGCAAGGGCCGCCTCGTAACGGCGATAAACCTCTGCGGCTATACGGTCAGTGGGCGATCGCTGTTCCTGCTCCAATTGATCGGGACTGAGTCCTCGGTTTTTGGCATGGCTAATTCTGTAGCGAAGACTGCGCGGATCATGCCTGCGTTCGTCGAGATTGAGTTCCTCTGTGGCAATCTCTTTAATGAGGCTTTGCACATCCGACTCATCAAAAATCGTAAAGTGCCGCGTCCAGCGATACCCTTGGGGATGTTCATAGGCCTCAATTTCTAAGCGCAGGAGCCGAGCGCATAGGCTGTGGAAGGTACCCATCCAAAGGGGTTTTGTGTACGTTTGATAAACCCGCGATCGCACCCGCTGTTGTTCGAGGGGAGAGAGATCCAGCCAGTCCCGTTGATAGAGCTGCTTTGCTATCTCTTGACCAAGAAGGACTGCAAGCCGCTCCTTCATTTCGCCGGCGGCCTTATTCGTAAACGTCACCGCCAAAATGTTTTCTGGTGCCACCTGATGATGGCGAATTAGGTGAGCAATTCGGTGGGTCAGTGTCCGTGTCTTGCCGGAACCGGCCCCTGCTACAACTAGCAGCGGGCCAGAATAGTGCTCCACCGCCTGCCGCTGCGCGGGATTGAGTCCTGCGAGAAAATCACTGCTCATTTACTACCATGCCCATGCGCCTAAAGTTTTATGATACCTGCGATAACCGGCTCACAGGTTGGCGCACCCCCCCGCCAGTACTGCGGCTCTTGTTGCATCGCTATCAAGAATCTACGAGGAAAGAAAATACAGCATTTCGCTGTGACTTGGGTCTGTTTTTTTTAGTGGAAGCTTTTGGCGATCGCGCCCCTGCTGTTCTAGGCAATTGATGAACATGGATTTACCTGCGCTAAGGGAACACAATCTCAAAGGTGGGGAAACGGCCTTGGGCAGTGAGGTTTGTACCGGCGCAGTATCAAAGGAGCGCAGCTTAGGTTCGACACTCCGCAGCTCAAGGGGCGATCGCCGTCTGCTTGCGGTGTAGGACAGGAACGCTCGCGATACAATAAAAAGCCATCTCATTCTCCACCCTCTATTGACTCTATGGACAGCGTCCAGTGGCACCAAGTTCACAACTTCAACGACATCCTCTATCACAAAACAACGGGCATTGCCAAAATTACCATCAATCGTCCCCACAAGCGCAATGCCTTCCGCCCCCAAACTATTGTGGAGATGAGTCAAGCCTTTGAGGACGCCCGCAACGATCCCACAATCGGCGTCGTTTTGCTCACCGGTGCCGGTCCCCACAGCGATGGCAAGTATGCCTTTTGTGCCGGCGGTGACCAGAGTGTGCGCGGTGAGGCGGGCTATCTAGATGATCAGGGGGTGGCACGGCTAAATGTGCTGGACTTACAGCGGCAAATTCGCTCCCTACCGAAGGTGGTGATTGCCCTGGTGGCCGGCTATGCCATCGGCGGGGGTCATGTGCTGCACTTGGTCTGTGACCTCACCATTGCGGCTGAGAATGCCGTTTTTGGGCAAACAGGGCCACGGGTGGGCAGTTTTGATGCGGGGTTTGGGGCTAGTTATCTTGCCCGCGTTGTGGGGCAGAAAAAAGCACGGGAAATTTGGTTTCTCTGTCGGCAATATAGCGCCCAAGAAGCCCTGGCGATGGGCTTGGTCAATACGGTGGTTCCCGTTGAGGAACTAGAAGCAGAGGGTATCCGCTGGGCGCGGGAAATCCTCAACCACAGTCCTTTGGCCATTCGCTGCTTGAAGGCAGCCTTTAACGCCGACTGTGACGGCCAAGCGGGTCTTCAGGAATTAGCGGGAAACGCCACCCTTCTCTACTACCTCACCCAAGAGAGTGCTGAGGGTAAGCAAGCCTTTTTAGAAAAACGCCCCCCCAACTTTCAGCAGTTTCCTTGGCGCCCCTAGGGGATGCGCTAGAGTAGGAGCATGTGGCATTGGGAGAGTCCGCCATGTGTATTTGCGTAAACTGTGCCCTTGTGGATCGCTGCACCACATACTATGCCGTTGAGGAACAGCACCAGCAGCCCCATCTGACCCCCACGCCAGACTTTGATCCCACTGAGCCTACAATCAACATCAACATCCGCACTCAAGGGGAAGAAATCCTAATGGAGTGGGATGTGGTTGGGTGTAAGAGCTTTGTGGAGGAGCAGGGACGGTGGGCAAAACTGCGGCCAGGAGAACTGATTCCCACCTAGGTTCTGTACTCGCTTCTCGGTAACCGGCGATCGCCCCCACTCCTTAGGCTTTATATTTTTTCTGTTCTCCGCCAAGAAGGGTTATGGGGCGTCGTCGGCTACAGCAGCAGCTTGATCTTTTTCTCCACTCGCCGGCTGTGGAGATGGGGTTAGTTGTCCTAATTTTGACTTGGACAATACTGGTGGTGGCTGATTTTTTGACGGGGCAGCCGTCTCATCCCCACCTCCTAGTAGTGCTGGCGGAAGTCCCCCTGCGCTTGTGCTTTGCGGCTGAGCTGCTGCTGCGGTTTGCGATCGCCCGCAAAAAGCAACGATTTTTCCGCCACTACTGGCTGGATTTAATCGCCATTTTACCGATGCCGCCCCGGTGGCCTTTGTTTCGTTTGCTGCCGTTGCTGCGTCTGCCCCGTGCCTCTGTTTTGATTAATCGCAACCTGCACTATGTTGCCCCCCGCATTGCTGTTCTTTATGGTGCCCAGATTTCAGCACTGTTAATCATTGTGTTGATCATGCTCTTTGGGGGGCTAGCTTTCTATATTATCGAAGGAACCTCCAACCCAGACATTCAGACCCTTGGGGATGCCCTGTGGTACAGCTTCTTTTCCTTAGTGTCTGCCGAACCCATTGGGGCTTATCCCCAAACCCATGGCGGGCGGATCATTACCCTTGTGGTCGTTTTGGCGGGTTTGACCTTGTTTGCGGTCTTTACAGGGGTAGTGTCTGCCTTCATGGTGCAGCGATTGCAGTCGGCCATGAGTGTTAAGAACTTTGACCTGGATGAGTTGCGCAACCACATTATTCTGTGCGGTTGGAACCGCAGTGCTCCTCTTGTACTCCAGGAGCTGCAAACAGATTCGCAAACCCGCTATGCACCGATTGTCATTGTTGCCGAACTCGAGCAGTTACCTGTGAATGAGTTACGGGCGGTGGATCAAAACCGCCTTTACTTTTATTCCGGAGACTACACCCGCATTGATGTTTTGGAGAAGGTGCAAATTTACCACGCTTCCCGCGCCATTCTCTTGGCGGATACTAGCCAGCCCCGCAGTGACCAAGACCGCGATGCCCGCACTGTCCTTGCCGCCTTGACCATCGAAAAACTCAATCCGACGATTTACACCTGTGCGCAGCTGTTGGATCGCAACAACAATGTCCAACTTCAGGCGGCAGGGGTGGAGGATGTAGTGGTGGCCGATGAAATGGCGGGTCACCTCATTAGCAATGCAGTACGCAATAAAGGGGCCATGGGTGTCTTCGCCGAACTCCTGACGGTACAGGTGGGGAACCAATTTTATCGGCTTCCTTTGTGCGCTGTGCTGGCCGGCAAAACCTTTTGGGATGCGCAAAGATACCTCAAGGAGCAGTACGATGCCCTTCTAGTTGCTGTGGAACGTCGCATTGAGGGGCGTCGCCAGACGTATGTTAATCCACCAATGGACTACAAGTTGCAAGTGGGGGATTACGTGGTAGTGATTGCACGGCAGTGTCCACGGTGGGAATAGGATAGTGGAAATTTTCTCCCAAGTACAGTTGCCTTTTCCCCGCGAGCACGTCTATCGCACCTATCGCGATCGCCTGCCAGAACTAGTGAACCGGATGCCCAATGTGCGCGCAATTGAAGTGCAAGCGCGCAAGGAGTCTCCCCAGGCTCTGGAGATGGTCTTGGTCTGGCATGGCGGAGGTGAAATTCCCGCAGCGGCACGGGCACTCCTGAGTGAAGCAATGCTTTCGTGGACAGACTACACCCATTGGAGCGATCGCCACTATCTCACCCGCTGGCGCATTGCCCCCCATGCCTTTACTGAAGCCATTGACTGTCAAGGGGAAAATCAATTCATTGCTGTGGGGGATTCAACGATTATCATTAGCCGAGGTCATCTGCGCATTGATCCAAAACGGATGTCGGGGGTACACTCATTCTTGGCCGGCAAGATTGCCCGCGCTGTGGAGGAGTATCTCGGTCAACGCATCGAACCTAATTTTCAGCAGTTAGCAGCCAGTGTGGCAGCGTTTTTGCGTCCTGAGGGAGGGCAACAGGAATGAAAGTACTGGAGCAAACATCGTATCGCTTGCGCGTGCGGGAACGCCCTTGGTTGACTTGGTTTGTGGGCGGATTTTTCAGTTTTATACCTATATTGATGCTCGGCTTCTTGCAAGTTGGGGAGATTCACTGCCAACGCCAAACTGTCCCCTATGAGTGCATCATTACCCACACGTCCCTTGTGAGTCAAGAGCGGGTAAAAATTCCCCTCACTTTGCTGTACCAGGCGAAGTTGGAGAACTACATTGACAGTGATGGCGATCGCATGTATCGGGTCGTTCTTGAAGTGGCAGGTCAGTCAATTAGGTTGGGCAATGCTTCCTCAGATGTAGGCAATCGCGCGGCAATCGTGGAGCAAATTAACCAGTTCCGCGCTAATCCCAACCAAACGCAACTCTCTGCCCGCTTGGACGATCGCTGGCTGATTGGGATATTTGCAGGAGTACACTTTTTGCCAGGGATGGCTGCCATTTCTCTTGCATCGGTCTTAAACTTGGATTTGGATAAACGGAGAGGCACCTTCACGATTCAGCATGCAAATTTTTTCCGCCGAACTCAGAAGGAATTGCTCTTGCGCGAGATTAGGGATATTGCGATTGAAAGTCATAAGGATTCCGATGGCAATACCCATCGCATTGTAGTTCACCTAACCTCTGGCGAGAAAGTTCCCCTGCGGAACTACTATAGCAGCGGCTATAACAACAAGAAAAAATTAGCTAATCTTTTGCGTCAATTCCTGAATCTAGGGCCTCTGTGAATTATCCTGTGGGTGTGAAGGCTGGCTCTTTAATAAACTGAAAGTGGCATAATGCAGTCACAGTCAGTAAGCTACTGCCCGCAATTACCGCCATGCAACCAACGGATCCAACAAAGTTTACTGATAAGGCTTGGGAAGCGATTGTTAAGTCCCAAGATGTAGCACGGGAATATCGCAGCCAATATCTGGAAACAGAGCACGTGATGATTGCCCTCCTGCAAGAAGAGGGACTGGGGCAGCTCATCTTGGAACGGGCAGAGATTGACACCGACTGGGTCTTAAGGCGGCTGCTGGACTTTGCCAAGCAACAGCCCCGCGTTCCCGCAGGGAGTGAACTGTACTGTGGCCGCAGTTTGGATGCCCTCCTCGATGAGGCCAATCGTCTGCGCCAAGAGCAGGGAGATCAGTACATTTCCGTTGAGCATCTTTTGCTTGCCTTTGTGGGCGATCGCCGGATCGGCCAACGTCTTTTCCGCACCTTGAATTGCGATCGCGCCCGGTTAGCTGCTGCTGTTAAGGCCATTCGCGGCAGCCAGCGCGTAGTCGATCAAAACCCAGAAAACAAGTATGCTGCCCTAGAAAAGTATGGCCGCGATCTCACGGAAGCAGCTCGCCAAGGCAAATTAGATCCCGTCATTGGCCGCGATGAAGAGATTCGCCGTGTCATTCAAGTCCTCTCGCGCCGTACCAAAAATAACCCCGTCCTCATTGGTGAACCGGGGGTGGGTAAAACTGCCATTGCCGAAGGGCTGGCACAGCGGATTATCAATGGGGATGTGCCGGAATCGCTGAAAAACCGGCGGCTCATTTCCCTAGACCTCGGCAGTCTTGTTGCTGGCGCAAAATTCCGCGGTGACTTTGAGGATCGCCTCAAGGCAGTTCTTCAGGAAGTCACTCACTCCGACGGCCAAATTGTGCTTTTTATTGATGAACTGCATACGGTAGTCGGCGCCGGCGCCAATCAAAACTCTACCATGGATGCCAGCAACCTTCTGAAGCCAATGCTGGCGCGGGGAGAACTGCGCTGTATTGGTGCCACTACCCTAGACGAGTACCGCAAATACATAGAGAAGGATGCCGCCCTTGAGCGTCGCTTTCAGCCGGTGTACGTTGGCCAGCCCAGCGTTGAAGATACGATCTCGATTTTGCGAGGGCTAAAGGATCGCTACGAAATTCACCACAATGTGAAAATCACGGATTCGGCCCTAGTGGCGGCGGCAGTGCTCTCCGATCGCTACATTAGCGATCGCTTTTTGCCCGACAAGGCCATTGACCTAGTGGATGAAGCGGCGGCCAAACTGAAAATGGAAATCACTACTAAACCCGCTGAGCTAGAAGCCCTTGAGCGGCGCCTGCGGCAACTGGAGATGGAAAAACTCTCCCTGCAACAGGAGGAAAGCCTTCCCCTGAGTCAAGCTCCATTGCAAGCCACCCGCGAACAAACGCTGCGCGATCGCCTGCAGCGCATCGAAGCAGAAATTGCCCAACTGCAACCGCGCCAACAGGCCATGCAAGCCCGCTGGCAAGCAGAAAAAGAACTTCTTGAGCGCATCAACAGCCTCAAGGAGGAGGAAGACCAAGTAAAGCTGCAAATCGAGCAAGCAGAGCGCGACTACAACCTCAACAAAGCTGCGCAACTCAAATACGGTCGCCTCGAAACCTTGCAACGGGAACTGGAGAGCACCGAGGCCAAGTTACTGGAATTGCAGGCTGAAGGGGGCACCTTTTTGCGGGATCAAGTTACCGAAGCTGACATTGCCGAAATTGTTGCCAAGTGGACAGGCATTCCCCTGCAAAAACTAATGGCCTCAGAGCGGCAAAAACTCCTGCAACTCGAACAGGTTCTACACCAGCGGGTGATTGGTCAAACAGAGGCCGTGGCCGCCGTAGCCGCAGCCATCCGCCGAGCGCGAGCCGGCATGAAAGATCCTGCCCGTCCCATTGGTTCCTTTCTCTTTATGGGACCTACCGGCGTCGGCAAAACCGAACTGGCTCGTGCCCTTGCCGAAGCTCTCTTTGACGATGAAAATGCCCTCGTGCGCCTTGACATGTCCGAGTACATGGAAAAGCATGCCATCTCCCGCATGATTGGCGCCCCACCGGGCTATGTGGGCTTTGATAGTGGCGGGCAACTGACGGAGGCGATTCGCCGTCGTCCCTATGCGGTGGTTCTTTTTGATGAGGTGGAAAAAGCCCACCCCGAAGTCTTTAATGTGCTCTTGCAGGTACTCGATGATGGACGGATCACGGATTCCCAAGGGCGCACGGTGGACTTCCGCAACACGGTAATCATCATGACCAGCAACTTGGGCAGCGAGCATATTTTAGAGTTGGCCGGTGATGACAGCCGCTATGAGGAAATGCGCCAACGGGTACTCCAGAGTGCCCAAAAGTATTTTCGCCCGGAGTTCCTCAACCGCATTGATGATGTCATTCTGTTCCATGGGTTAGGGCGGGCCGAATTGGCACAGATTGCCCAAATTCAACTGCGACGAGTGGAAAAACTTCTTGCAGATCAAAAAATTCGCCTGCACCTTACGCCAGCAGCCCTAGATTATTTGGTGACGGTGGGCTTTGATCCAGTCTATGGTGCCCGTCCTCTCAAGCGCGCCATTCAACGGGAATTAGAGAATCCGCTTGCCGTGAAACTTCTGGAAGAGGTCTTTGCCCCTGGAGATACAATTTTGGTGGATTTAGTCGAGGGTGAGTTGACCTTTGGCGCTGCAAACCCTGCGGGTACTGGCGATCGCGCCACCATCACCTCACTAACGCCCTCGACAGGCAAGAATTGACACTTCCCGTTCTACGGTGTGAAACTCATTACCCTTGATCACCACAAGGGTGATGCAGGAAAAACGACTGTCATCGTCAACATACGACTGTCATCGTCAACATAGCTGCTGACTTTCGCCGGCGGTGCAAGCGGGTCTTGATCATTACTTGAGATATGAATCCTCAAGCCAAAGGAAGATTGATGGGATTGATTTGCGACTTCTAAGCGAAAGCCCTCATGGAGGTAACCAAATCCTTTGGTTAAAGCTCAACGATCTTTACTGTATCTCCCACGTTTAGTCCCAGTTCGGCAGCACGGCCACCCACGAGTTCTAAAACGGCATCCACTGGAACGCCGGACTCATAGGTAGGGCAAGGAAGTGTTGGGCAGGGTGGGGCTTCAGGGGCGATCGCCACCACTTTCCCGTCCCTGAGAAAAATCAAGTCGAGGGGAATGAGGCAGTTCTTCATCCAGAAGCTGGCCACCTGTGGGGGAGACATTGGGAAGAGCATGCCTCGATTCTTTGGCAAATGAGAGCGAAACATCAAGCCCAACTGCTGCTGTGCTGGCGTGCGCGCCACTTCCAACTGAATCCATGTGTTGTGAATGCGCGCCTTGGCCGTGATGGGCAGATATTGGGGAATGCCGCGAACGACTTGAGGGGGGGCTGCTAGATCTCCTCGGCTAAGACTTTGACAGCCCAGCAGTACCCCCAAGGTGATCAATCCCAGCACTAGCCAGCGTAATTTAGGCTTCGCGGAGAACATACCCTACTCCTCGCACTGTGTGAATCAACCGTTTTTCGCCATCGGGTTCAATCTTTAGCCGCAGATAGCGAATATACACTTCAATGACGTTAGATTCTCCCAAAAAGTCATAGCCCCAGACATTTTCCAAAATTTGCTCACGGCTGAGGACTTCGCGGGGGTGCTCCATGAGAAATTTCAGTAGTTCATACTCCTTCATCGTCAGGTCGATTGTACGTCCATTGCGCTCCGCTCGCCGCGTCAATAGATTGAGGGTCAAATTATCAAATTGCAACACCTCGTTTTGGGTGGCCGGCGGCTTCAGATACAGCTGAATCATTTGCAAAAAGGTCTTGGGATCATAGGGCAGCAGTAGGTAGTCATCCGCACCCGACTCCAACACCGCGACCCGATCCTCTAGGCGATCGCTCTCGAGCATCAGTAGAATCGGCAAACTTATCCCCTGTTGGCGCAACTGCTGGCATAACTCCGTGCTGTTGAGACGCCCCAAGTGGCGATCCATGATGATTAGGGCAGGCTGCCATTCTGCACAAGCCAAACGACATTCCTTATCTGTTGTCGCAATCACGGGATCATACCCCGCTGCCTGTAGGTCTTGGCCCATACGTTGCGACAAGTGGTTGTCAGCACAGACTAGGAGTAAACGTGAAGGAAAAGAAGTTAATTCCATGTCGATTCTCCTTACTCTGGAGATCTTACTTTCAGCTTATGCCCTATGGGAAAATATTCAAAAATGCGCCCGTAGCTCAGCGGAATAGAGCACTCGCCTTCTAAGCGATTGGTCGTTGGTTCGAGTCCAACCGGGCGCGTTTAACCTGCTATCGTTGATGGGGAGCGTATTGGAGTGCAAGAATCCTCGCAATGAGTCCTAAATATCGCCGCGTGTTGCTCAAATTGAGCGGTGAAGCCCTCATGGGCAACCTGAACTATGGTATTGATCCGAAAGTGGTGCAATCCTTTGCCAGTGAGATTGCCCAAGTGGTGGAAGCGGGAGTGCAAATCGCTATTGTTGTGGGGGGTGGCAATATCTTTCGTGGGGTGAAAGGGGCGGCTGCCGGTATGGACCGGGCGACCGCAGACTACATCGGTATGATTGCCACCGTCATGAATGCAATGACTCTGCAAGATGCCCTCGAACAAATAAATGTTCCCACACGAGTACAGACAGCGATCGCCATGCAGGAGGTGGCCGAACCCTATATTCGTCGCCGTGCTATTCGTCATCTAGAAAAAGGTCGCGTTGTTATCTTTGGCGGGGGATCTGGGAACCCCTTTTTCACCACCGACACCACGGCTGCATTGCGCGCTGCTGAAATTGACGCCGAAGTGATCTTCAAAGCCACTAAAGTAGATGGGGTCTATGACGCTGATCCCCACAAACATCCTAATGCGCGCCGCTACCGCAGTCTCACCTACACCCATGCCCTCACCCATAACTTGGCCGTGATGGACAGTACCGCGATCGCCCTGTGTAAAGATAATGATATCCCCATCATTGTGTTTAGTTTAGAAACCGCCGGTAACATCTACCGCGCCTTGACTGGGGAACCCATTGGTACGATGGTTGGAGGGTCCTGTGAAATTAGCTGATGTCGAAGAGCGGATGCAAAAATCGGTTGAAGCCACCCAGCATGACTTTAACAGTATTCGTACGGGTCGCGCCAACGCGGCTTTGCTAGATCGGGTGATGGTGGACTACTACGGTACAGAAACCCCGCTGCGCTCCTTGGCCAATATCTCTACGCCCGACGCAGCGACCATCTTAATTCAGCCCTACGATCGCTCGACGTTGGCAAGCATTGAAAAAGCAATTCAACTCTCTGACTTAGGACTGACGCCCAACAATGACGGTTCTTGCGTCCGCCTCAATATTCCACCCTTGACCACAGAGCGACGCAAAGAACTGGTGAAAACCGCCGCCAAAATTGCCGAAGGGGGCAAAGTTGCCATTCGCAACATCCGCCGCGATGCCATTGATCACATCAAAAAGGCGGGAAAAGCGGGAGAACTCACTGAAGACGAAGTCAAGGATTTGCAGGAGAAGGTGCAAAAACTCACCGACAAATACATCGGCAAAATTGAGGCTCTCTTTGCCGAAAAAGAAAAAGACATTATGACGGTATAGGCTAAGTCCCCGGCAAGTGTCGCAACTCTAAACTCAGGTGCGATCGCTCCGCAAGGGCAAGGAGCAATGGCCCACGGGAGGTGTATTCGACAATACTGACACTGGCTACTGGGGCAGCAATGCGATCGCGAAATCGTCCCACATCAATGCCGAGAAGACCACAAAGCATCATCCGAATTGTGGCCTTGTGGGAGACGATCAAGATATTGCCGTCGGGATACTCCTGTTCAATTTCCAAGAGCACGGCATTACTACGACGGTAAATATCAATCCCCCGTTCACCTCCCGTGGGGGCATTCCAGCCCGGATCAGCAAGCCAGCGCACATAGTCATCATGGAACTTGGTATTCACCTCTTCGGGCGAGAGGCCTTCCCACTGTCCATAGTAAATTTCCCGCAGACCGTCGCGGATCTGCATCTGCAGACCCACGCGATCGCACAGAGGTTGTGCCGTGGTTCGAGTTCGCAACATTGGGCTGACAAAGACTGCTTGCCACGGTAACTGGGCATAGTGATCAGCAAAGGCCTCGGCCATCGCTAGACCGGCCTCCGTCAAGGGTGGATCCAGTTCTCCACAGTAGGCATTGGCGCGACTAAAGCTAGTTTGCCCGTGGCGCAAGAAATAGAGTGTTAAAACCACAACAACTTTTACCCCTCATGTTAGGGGCAGCAAGGCGCTTGACATCCTCCCCGGTCTGTTAGCTTGCGCCCGCGCAGCGGTACGGCGGAGCCTGCCACGCACCGGGTCACTGCATACAAACTAGGGATGTGTTTCACCACAACTGCCTGTCTCTTATTTTCTTCAGCAACACCGCCCCACATCCTACAAATAGACGCGCAGGGTCATTTGCTCGTTAGCGGCGGATGTGATATGGATAATATAATTTTTTTATAGTCAAGTATAGTATAGCACTATTGCCCGCCAGAAAAGACTTCTGCATATCGGGGTAGATATAAGACCTGCTGGGCAAGGCACAACTGCACCTGTAAGTCCTGAAGTTGCCCAATTGGTAAATGTAGGGAAGGGGCAAGATGTTGCTGCTTAAACCGAAACCTACAGGCAGAAATGACTTGGGGTGCTGCCAAGGCAAAAGTTCCTGGGAGTAGGCGAGAATGCCACCTCCCTCTCTGACTCAAATTCAGTGCTGGTAGAAATATAAGCTCCACTACATAGGCTAGAGAAACTGCTCAAGCCAAGCTGCTAGTTCTCCCAAGTCAGTGAAGTCAAGGAGAGCTTCTGCAAGGGCTTCAATTTGAGCCACAGATAGCTGCCGAATGCGCTCTTCCAGTGCAGGGGGCATCTCCCCAAACCGCCGCTTTAGCAGACGCAGAACAACTACTGCTTCTCCCTCTTGTAATCCTTCCTGTCGCCCTTCTGCATAGACTTCCTGATAAAACCGTGTCCGCTTCAGTTCCTCCGTCGTCAGCCCCAGCATGTGCAGCACCTCCTCGCGATTTAGCTCGGTGAACCGATACAGCATTATCCGCGTGATTAACTCTATTATCACCTCCCGCTTCTGAACAGTCTTTTCCTGCGTGCTGTGCGCAAGGAATCTCGCGGCTTTTGGCATTTCTGCTCTGGAGAGCGTCATCAGCTTCATCAGCCCTAGACTCAGCGGCAGCTCCTCTGGGGAGGGCAGCTCATTCAGATACACCCGCCGTAGGCGATCGCTTTGGATGAGAGGAACATAAGGGGTAATCTCTTTTTGCTCCGTCTGTGGGTCAGGGTAAATCACCACCGCCTGCCAGTCAGAAAACGTATCGCGCTTCAGGCGTAGATACAGAAAAATCTCCGCAAAGAAGCGCTCATAGAAGGTGTTGTCCCGCTGAAACTGGACTTCGCAGAAATACACCACCCCTGCGGGGTCAGGGGGGACAAAGACGCCATCAATGCGAAAGGTGGTTTCCTTGAGTTCAATCGAGTCAAAGCGGTAGCCCTCAGCACTCTCCACGCCCAGCAGGTCAAAGAAGGTTTGGGGCAACTGGGCAAAGAGTTGATAAAAGAGGGAATCACGACGCATGGGCTAGGAGGAGCGCCCTAGCCATGAAACCAGTTCTCCTAAGTCAGTGAAGTCCAGGAGGGCTTCTGCCAACGCTTCAATTCGTTCAGGAGAGAGTTGGCGGATGCGCTCTTCAAGCTCATTGGGCAGACTGCCAAACCGCCGCCTCAACTGCCGCAGGACAACCGCTGCTTCTCCTTGCTGCAACCCTCGTTGTAATCCTTGCTGTAATCCTTCCTGTAACCCTTGCTGCAATCCTTCCTCCCGTCCCGCTTG
>NZ_CALGOG010000015.1:0-74660 GCF_937958135.1 uncultured Thermosynechococcus sp.
GAGTGGTGGAAGTGTACTAAAAATCAGTGGCAGGTGGCCTGCACACCTGGTTTGGAACTTGAAGTGCGCTATGCCATCTATGCCCACGAACTCTCGGTACGCACCAACCATGTTGATAGTAGCCACGCCTATTTTAATCCCGCGGCTGTGTGTCTCTATGCGCCGGCATATCGCGACCAGCCCCTCACGGTAACCATTGAAGCACCCCCTGATTGGCGGGTGACCACTTCCCTCCAGCCCTTGGACAAAGCAGGCTATACCTTTTGGGCGGCAAATTACGACCTGCTAGTAGATAGTCCCTTTGAGGTGGGTACCCATGCGGTTTACACTTTTGAGGTGGCGGGTAAACCCCACGAATTGGCAGTGTGGGGTGAGGGGAATTTTGAGCCAAAGCGAGCGATCGCCGATATTCAGCGGATTATTGCCACCGAGGCCAGTTTCTTTGGCGGCCTGCCCTACGATCGCTATGTCTTTATCTTGCACCTCACCCACAAGGGCTACGGCGGTCTGGAACACCTCAATAGCTGCTCATTGATCTTCCATCGCTTTGGCTTCCAGCAAGCGGAGCAGTATCGCCGCTTTCTCTGTTTAGTGGCCCATGAGTTTTTTCACCTCTGGAATGTCAAGCGCATCCGCCCCCAAGCCTTTGAGGTCTTTGACTACGACACTGAAAATTACACCACCAGTCTCTGGTTTGCTGAAGGGGTAACCAGCTATTTGGATCAACTGATTCCCCTGTGGGCGGGACTGTTTGATGCAGCAGCCTATCTCAAACTGTTGAGTGAAAGCCTCAATCGCTATTTCCATACCCCCGGTCGCCATGTGCAATCCCTGAGTGCCGCGAGCTTTGATGCTTGGATTAAGCTCTATCGCCCCGATGAAAACAGCATCAATTCCCAGATGTCGTACTACCTCAAAGGGGAGCTGGTGGCGCTGCTGTTGGATTTGCGGATTCGTCTCAACTTTAATCACCGGCGATCGCTCCTCGATGTCCTGCGGCGGCTCTGGCAACAGTATTGCGAGACGGGTCAAGGCTATACCCCCGATGGGCTGTGGGAGACCATTGAAACCATTGCCGATGAAGACTTGGGAGCATGGCGGGAGCAGTTCATTGAGGGCACGGCAGACTTACCCCTACAGGAGTGGCTTGCCAAAGTGGGACTGGAACTGGTTCCTGAGGAGGCACTGCCCTATACCGGCCTTCAGTTCAAACAGGAGCACGGTTCCCTTCAGGTCAAAGCGGTACTGCGGGACTCCCCGGCTGAAGCAGTGGGCTTGGCAGCGGGGGATGAAATTATTGCCCTCAATGGTTGGCGTGTGACGGCGGAGGACTGGTCAGAGCGCCTGCGGGAATACCAAGCCGGAGACACAATTCAGCTGACTTGGTTTCATGATCAGCAGTTGTGCTCCAGAGCGTTAACTCTAGGCAACCCCCAGCCCCAATATCGGCTACAGTGCTCTGCCAATGCCACGGCGAGCCAGCGGTCACATTTAGTTGCTTGGTTAGGAGACACCGCAGCGTCGCTTTAGGGGAGGTGGTAGGATGCTTCAGCCCTTGCTTCAGGATCGCGATCGCTTGGAACAGGTGCTGCGACAACTTCCCCTGTCTCCCGGCGTCTATTTCTTCAAGGACAAGACCGATCAGATTCTCTACATTGGCAAGTCCAAGCGCCTGCGATCGCGGGTGCGCTCCTATTTTCGTCAGCCGGCCCAACTGGGACCGCGCCTTGAGCTAATGGTCTATCAGGTGGCGGAAATTGAGTTTATTGTCACCGATACGGAAGCGGAGGCGCTCGCTCTGGAGGCTAACCTTATCAAGCAGCACCAGCCCCACTTTAACGTCCTCCTCAAAGATGACAAGAAATATCCCTATCTGTGCATTACATGGTCAGAACCCTATCCCCGCATTTTCATTACCCGCAAGCGCCAGTTTGGCAGTGGGGGCAATACCCCCGCTGATTCCCCCAAGGATCGCTACTATGGTCCCTATGTGGATAGCTTTCGGCTGCGCCAAACCCTTGCTCTAGTCAAGCGTCTTTTTCCCCTGCGGCAACGTCCCCGGCCGCTCTTTAAGGATCGGCCTTGCCTCAACTACGACATTGGCCGCTGCCCAGGGGTCTGCCAAGGCCTCATTTCCCCGCAGGAGTATCGGCAAACCCTGCAGAAGGTGGCCATGATTTTTCAGGGACGCACAGGGGAACTGGTGGCGCAGTTGCGGGAACAAATGGTACAAGCGGCAGCGAACCTCAATTTTGAACTGGCGGCACGGTTGCGGGATCAAATTCGCGGTCTAGAACATCTAGGGGTGGATCAAAAGGTCTCGTTGCCGGATGATACGGTGTCACGGGATGCCATTGCCCTTGCCCTTGGCGATCGCCATGCGGCCGTTCAACTCTTTCAAATTCGCGCCGGTCGCTTGGTGGGACGCTTGGCTTTTGTGGCCGATGCCCAAAGTGGCAGTCCCGGCAGCATTTTGCAGCGGGTGCTCGAAGAACACTATGCCCAAGTGGACGATGTAGAAATTCCCAGTGAAATTTTGCTGCAACATCCCCTTCCCGAGGCGGATCTGCTGCGCACCTACTTGAGCGAAAAGAAAGGCCGCGCCGTTACCCTCACCGTACCCCAGCGCCAAGCCAAAGCAGAACTAATTACTATGGTGCAGCGCAATGCGGAATTGGAATTGGCGCGCATTCAACAGGCCAGCGATCGCACCCAAACCGCCCTTGAAGATTTAGCCCAACTCCTTGGCTTGGATACCCTCCCCCACCGCATTGAAGGTTACGACGTTTCCCACATTCAGGGGGCGGACGCTGTGGCCTCGCGGGTTGTCTTTATTGAGGGGTTACCCGCCAAGCAGCACTATCGCCACTACAACATCCGCAATCCTGAAGTCAAACCTGGCCACGCCGATGACTTTGCCAGCCTAGCGGAGATTCTCCGCCGTCGCTTTGCTCCCTACCTTGAGGGGAAAAGGAACCCTCTGGAGACTGATGACTGGCCCGATGTCATCCTCATTGATGGCGGCAAGGGGCAACTCTCGGCTGTGGTTCAGGTCTTGGCGCCCCTCTTGGGCGATCTCACCCTTCTTAGCTTGGCCAAGCAGCGGGAAGAGATTTTTGTTCCCCATCAACCCCAGCCCCTTTCCGCTGACCCAGAGCAACCGGGAGTGCAATTGCTGCGCCGCGTCCGCGATGAAGCTCACCGCTTTGCCCTCAATTTCCATCGTCAAAAACGTTCCCAACGCCAGCGGCGATCGCACCTCGATCAAATTCCGGGCTTAGGCTATCAGCGCCAAAAGGAACTTCTGGCAACCTTTCGCTCCATAGATTACATCCGAATGGCTACGCCTGAGCAGCTGGCGCAGGTGCATGGGGTCGGCCCCCGCTTAGCGGAAAAAATTTACCGCTACTTTCATAGTGATACGCAGTAGCCCAGAGCCACTTACCTAAAAAAAAGAAGGCAACTTTTGGTCTCCTTCTTGGGGTTTATCATACCAAAAGCGGGTAACGCGATTCGAACGCGCGACATCAACCTTGGCAAGGTTGCGCTCTACCACTGAGCTATACCCGCAGTAGTACCTTAGTTTAGAAAATTAGCGGCGGCATTGTCAAGTCCCACCCGCGGTGTTCAATTCCCAGTGATCACAACGTGCTCAATGGTTTCCTAGGGGGTCTTGGCCCGTATGGACTAGCAACGGGGGCTAGAAGAGATTGCTATAAACCGGGAAGTATATTAGGCTGATGCTAAAATTCTGCGGGCCAAGCGCAAATCAAGGCGGTGATCACCGCCCTACAGCAGAAACAGACCTCTTCTAAAATGTGAGTACAAAGGGAAGGTTCTGTGCCAAGCTAGAGAAGTTGTTTTGCATTCCTAACACTATGAGTGAACCGACACCCGATGATTTGACTCCCCAATTCGGTTGGTCCCGCTATGCAGAGCTAGTCAATGGCCGCTTTGCCATGATCGGTTTTGTTGCCCTGCTGGTGCTGGAGTGGGTCACCGGCCAAGACTTCTTTACGTGGGTGGGCTGGCGATAGGTTGTGGCGGCAACACTGCGTTTAGAGGGAGTCACGCGGCGATTTGCGCCGGGCGTGGCAATTGGTCCACTATCCTTGACGGTACCCGCAGGGGAGCTTTGGGTCATTGTCGGGCCTTCCGGTTGTGGTAAATCTACCCTGTTGCGGCTCATTGCCGGTTTGGAGCAACCCACCAGCGGCAACATCTACATTGGAGAGACTTGTGTCAATGGCCTCAGTGGGCGCGATCGCGATGTGGCGATGGTTTTTCAAAACTATGCCCTCTATCCCCACATGACCGTGGCCGAAAACCTTAGCTTTGGCCTGAAAATGCGCGGTGTTGATTCGGCAACACGGCAACAACGGGTGCTCCAAGTGGCAAAGCTCCTGGGGATTGAGTCCCTGCTTCAGCGCAAGCCGTGGCAACTCTCCGGTGGTCAGCAGCAGCGGGTAGCCCTCGGAAGAGCTTTAGCGCGATCGCCCCAAGTGTTTTTGCTCGATGAACCTCTCTCCAACCTCGATGCCCAATTGCGGGAGCAAACTCGTGCTGAATTGAAACAATTACATCAACAACTGGGGATTACTACCCTCTACGTCACCCACGATCAAGTGGAGGCCATGACCCTTGGCGATCGCATTGTGGTGCTCGATCGCGGTCAAATCCAGCAGATTGGCACCCCTGCCGACCTCTACGCAAGACCCGCAAATACCATGGTGGCGCGCTTTCTGGGCACCCCGCCAATGAACTTACTGGCTGCTCACTGGCATGGCAGCCGCCTTTGGATCGCGCAGCAGCCCCTGAGTTGCCCCGATAACCTACATTGGTCACTCAAAAACGAACAGTCGCTGCTGGTGGGAATTCGGCCAGAGCACTTGCAGATTGGCGAGACCGGTTTAAGAGCGATCGCCACCCTCGTTGAACCCCTTGGTCGCGAAGCCATTGTCCGCTGTCGCCTGATGAATAGTTCCCAAGAACTCCTGTGGCTAGCTCCGAGTCAGCACCTCCCTCGCATCGGCGACTCCCTCCACCTGCAGGTCAGCCATCTCTATCTTTTTGATCCCACAAGCGGGGCGGCTCTCAATTTTGAGCCTTGTTGAAAATTCAGCGGAACCCTTACCCAAGACCGGTGGGTTCGCTTAGAATACAACTAGGATTCTGTAAAATTTCGTAACTTCTGCGGCCAGCCCGTCCATGACTTCGGTAACTTCTCTTTTCTCACCTGTCGAAGCCGATCTCTGTGTCCTGACGGAGAACCTGAAGGCACTGATTGGAGCACAACACGCCGTACTCTCTGCTGCCGCCGAACATCTCTTGACCGCCAGTGGCAAGCGTATTCGACCCGCCATTGTTCTACTGGTCTCACGCGCCACCCTGCCGGATCAGGGTCTCACTCCTCGGCACTGCCGCTTGGCAGAAATTACGGAAATGATTCATACTGCTAGTCTCTTTCATGATGATGTCGTTGACCAGGCTCAACTGCGGCGGGGTGTTCCTACCGTCAACAGTGTCTTTGGCAATCGGGTGGCCATTCAAGCCGGTGACTTTCTCTTTGCCCAAGCCTCTTGGTACTTAGCGGATCTAGATAATCTCCAAGTGGTGAAGCTGCTCTCTCAAGTGATCAAAGACTTTGCTGAAGGGGAAATTCGCCAAGGTTTTAACCGCTTTGACACCAGCATTACCCTAGAGGACTATCTGTTAAAAACCTACTACAAGACGGCCTCCCTCATTGCCAATAGCGCCAAAGCCGCAGCGGTTCTCAGTGAAGCCCCCCCAGAGACCATTGAGGCCATGTACACCTACGGCAAAAATCTCGGCTTGGCTTTTCAAATCGTAGATGACATTCTCGACTTTACCCGTTCAACCGCAGAATTAGGCAAGCCCGCCGGTTCAGATCTGCGGGATGGCAATTTAACAGCGCCTGTTCTCTTTGCCCTACCTAAAGCTCCCTACCTGCACACCCTTATCGAGCGCGAGTTTAGCGAAGAAGGAGATCTAGAAACCGCCCTCAACCTCGTGCGCCAAAGCGGGGCAATTGAAGAGGCGCGTAACTTAGCCAAGGAATATGCCCAGGCGGCTCTACCTGCCCTTGAGGTGCTCCCCCCTTCAGAACCGCGTCAAGCCCTCAGCCAGTTGACGGATTATGTCCTTGAGCGCCTGTATTGAGCTGCGAGGCAAACGAATTCCGACACACAGCGCATAAAGCTGCGGCGGTAAACGAAAACCCAAAAAACAGAAATAGTCCTGCTGAGTACAGGTGCGGGAGGAGGAGAGAATCCCCTACACTAAACACAGGGGGACATCCACCCGGCGAACCCATGACTTGTTCTTGGTGGGGGAGTGAATTGTGGCACGAAGTGTTAACCAGCGTAAACCAGTGAGTTCTCCTGTGGCTCGTCGGGGCAATCCAAAACCACCTTCCAAAACGGTTATCCGGCGATCGCACCCTTCCCCTTGGCGCACCCTGCGTTGGATTGCTGCCTTTGGCACTGTGTCCTTGGTCTCGGCCTTTGCGGGCATGACCTTTGTTTTGATAGCGCCATTTCAGGGGACAGGTCATCGGGGACAAGGCGATCCCTCTTGGCTGGAAATGATAACGCGGGGGTTGCAGTATGGCATGGGGCGGCCAGTGAACCTCCTAGTGTTGGGGGTAGATAAGGTCTTGGATGCGCCCGAAGGATCTCCTGAACGCTTTCGTGGTCGCACCGACACCCTCCTACTGGCGCGGTTTAACCCTGAAAATGGCACGATAACCGTTCTGAGTATTCCCCGTGACACCCGTGTTGAGATTCCCGGCTATGGCATTAACAAAATTAATGCAGCCAACGTTTATGGGGATGTGGATTTAACGGTGCGGGTAGTTAGCAAAACTTTGAATTACACCCCGGTGGATCGCTACATTCGCATTGATACGGCAGCCTTTCGGGAATTAGTAGATCTCGTCGGGGGGGTCGAAGTCAATGTTCCCAAGCGCATGGTTTACACCGATCACACTCAAAAACTCTACATTGATCTTCAACCGGGGCTGCAAACTCTGAATGGAGAGCAAGCGGAGGGGTTTGTTCGCTTTCGTTACGATGAATTGGGGGATATTGGGCGTGCCCAACGGCAGCAGATGTTGATTAAGGCTTTGCAAAAGAAACTGGCCAACCCCGTCATGCTGACCCAGTTGCCGAAAATCTACAGCGTCCTACAAAAATATGTGGATACAGATTTAACTTTTGCCGAATTAATGGCGATCGCTCAATTTAGTCTGCGCATTGAACCAGACAACCTACGTTTGATCTTGCTCCCTGGCCGTTTTGGTGGCGATGGCTATGAAGTGAGCTACTGGCTGCCTGACTATGAACGGATTGGTCGGGTGGTGGCAGAACATTTTAGGGATCGCCCCGCAAAACTCGTCAACTCTAATTGGAGCGAAAGCGGCACGTTACGCATTGCCCTGCAAAATGCCTCCGGCAGGAGCGACGCCGCCCAAGATATGGCTGACTTTCTCGCCCACCACGGCTACACAAACGTAATGATCAGTAACGAGTGGTATCAGCAAACCCCTGAAACAGAAATCATTGCCCAGCAAGGGGATGTGGGAGCTGCCCAAATGATCCGCTCTGTTCTTGGCATGGGACGAGTGTCAGCCAATTCGACGGGTGTGCTATCTTCAGATATTACGATTCGGATTGGTCGCGACTGGGCAGCCGTCCTGCATTAGGTTAGGGTTGCGGGCAGTTTCTTCTTTACGGCCTCGGGTTCAAGAATGCGGTCAATAATGCCGTATTCCTTGGCCATTTGTGGCGTCATGTAGAGCAATCGATCCATATCACGGGTGATACGCTCAGGGGGTTGACCCGTGTTTTGCGCCAAAATCTCCACCATCATGGCTTTATTCGCCAAAACTTCGCGGGCACGAATTTGAATATCGGTGGCCTGCCCTTGGGCATAGCTTTTGGTTTGGTGCAGAACAATCGTGGCGTGGGGTAAACTGGCGCGGCACCCTTTAGTACCAGCGGAGAGCAACATAGCTGCCATGCCCATGGCTTGACCAATGCAGATTGTGTGCACAGGGGGCTTAATGTAGCGCATGGTGTCGCAGATAGCAAAGGCTTCGGTTTCAAAACCAATGGGTTCGCCATCGTAGCGGGAAGTCCCCGTTGAGTTGATGTAAATGCGGATGGGTTTTTCGGGGTCCTCGTATTGCAGATAGAGCAGTTCGGCAATAATCAGCTCGGTAACTGCTGGCACCAAAGGCATACCTAGATAGACAATCCGCTCCTTCAATAGCAGTGAAGGGAGGTCTGGAGGTGGGGTGCGATAGTAGGCATCACCATAGTAGGCGGCTTGGGCAGCAGTAATGGGCAACCGCATAGAACGCTCAGCAAATGACAGTCTATCTGTACTTTAGCAAGGAATTGCCTTCAGGATCGGTGGGAGGCACCCCCTATAATCAAAGCAGTAATCAAATTCTCTGCGCATGAATTACCTTCTCAGTTCGCGGCTGACCTCCTCAATAGTGGCAGTTGCCATCCTCTTACTGATACTTTTTTTGAATGCGGTGGTGATTATTAATCCCGGCCAAGCAGGGGTGTTGAGTATTTTGGGCAAGGCTCAGGATACCCCCCTCCTCGAAGGTATTCACTGGAAACCCCCGTTTATTGCCAGTGTGGATGTCTATGACGTAACCGTGCAGAAGTTTGAAGTGCCAGTGGAAAGTGCCACCAAAGATCTGCAGAATATCAAAGCAAGTTTTGCCATTAACTTTCGCCTCGACCCCTTAGCCATTGTGGATGTGCGCCGCACCCAAGGAACCCTGGAAAACATCGTGGCTAAAATTATTGCCCCCCAAACCCAAGAGGCCTTCAAAATTGCCGCTGCCCGTCGCACAGCAGAGGAGGCGATTACGAAGCGGGATGAACTGAAGGAGGATTTTGATCGTGCCCTTAGCGATCGCCTAGCCAAGTATCACATTCTCGTACTGGATACCAGTGTGGTCAACCTTGACTTTTCGGAGGAATTCTCCAAAGCGGTCGAGGATAAACAAATTGCTGAGCAGCGGGCACAGCGAGCTGTGTATATTGCCCAAGAAGCCGCTCAACAAGCCCAAGCAGAAATCAATCGTGCCCAAGGGAAAGCGGAAGCCCAGCGCCTGCTGGCTGAAACCCTCAAGGCACCAGGGGGACAGTTAGTCCTACAAAAGGAAGCGATCGAAGCGTGGCGTGAAGGGGGTGCCCAAGTTCCGCAAGTGATTATACTCAACGGTAAAGAAGGACTCCCCCCCTTTTTGCTGAACTGGAGCCCTGAAAAATAGGCAAGGGTGTCTTCGATCCCCTGATCCACAGGAGCGATCGCCCAAATCCCCCCTAGAATTGAGAATAGTAATTTGTCCGTCATTTGCCCTTTGATTCTTTCGTTCCCCTCGAAATTGACCCATGATCTCCACCCCTGTCACCCTTGCTGCCAATCAGCAAATTTTGCCCTTGACGGCTGAGACCAATGCTCGTGGCCATCTCACCATTGGTGGGTGTGATGTGGTGGAGTTAGTGGCACAGTTTGGCTCTCCCCTCTACATTCTTGATGAATTCACCTTTCGCGCCGCTTGCCGGCAATACCGCGATACCCTGCAGCAGAGCTATGGCGGTGATTTCTTGGTGCTTTACGCCTCCAAGGCTTGGAATTGCTTGGCCACCTGTGCCCTTGCCCACAGTGAAGGCCTAGGGATTGATGTGGCATCGGGGGGAGAACTCTACACTGCCTTGAGGGCTGGTGTCCCTGCTAGCCACATTTACTTCCACGGGAATAACAAATCTCCCCAAGAACTCCTCTATGCCCTTGAGGTCAACTGCACCATTGTTGCCGATAACTGGCTGGAGCTGGAACGTCTGGCTGCCTACACTGAGGAGCATGAGCTTTCGACGCCGCCACGGGTGATGTTGCGGCTGACACCGGGGATTGAATGCCACACCCACGAATATATCCGCACCGGGCATCTAGACAGCAAATTTGGCTTTGACCCGCAACAGTTTCCAGAGTTGCTGCGGTTTGCCAAAGCCCATCCAGAACTGGACTGGGTGGGACTGCACGCCCATATTGGCTCCCAGATTTTTGAGGAGCAGCCCCATCTGGATTTATGTGATGTACTCGTGGATTGGCTGGCTCAAGCCCGTGACGCTATGCTACCGATGCGAGAATTGAACGTGGGGGGCGGACTCGGCATTCGCTACGTAGAATCCGATAATCCGCCGGCGATCGCCCGCTGGACAAAGGCCGTTAGCCGGCAACTGAGCCAAGCCTGTCAGCAACGCCATCTTCCCTTGCCCAAACTCCTCTGTGAGCCGGGGCGCTCCATCGTGGGGCCTGCGGCAGTGACTGCCTACACCGTGGGTAGCCGTAAGGTGATTCCTGAACTGCGCACCTATGTTGCAGTGGATGGGGGAATGTCCGATAACCCGCGACCCATTACTTATCAAGCGCAGTACACCGCCCTGTGTGCCAATCGCATGACCACGGCGGTCACAGAAACCGTGCGAGTTGCCGGCAAGCACTGTGAATCGGGCGATATTCTCCTGCCCCAAGTTACCCTGCCACCGCTGCAAGCCAACGATATTTTAGTTGTGGCCGGTACGGGTGCCTACAATTACAGCATGGCTTCCAACTACAATCGGGTTCCCCGGCCAGCGGCGGTGATTGTTTGTGAGGGTGAAGCCAACTTGATACTGCAACGGGAAACCTACGCTGATTTGGTGGCTCATGATGTCTTGCCCCTACGATTGAGCACTCCCGCCCCCTAGGAGGTGACGAGAGAGATGGGATGATAGGCCTCCTAGGTAACTTATCGTGGCTGCTACTGTCCGCGCAGACACTGGCCAAAGTGCGAACAGTGGTGGATGTGGTTTTGGTCTTGGCTCTAACCTACGCTATTTTGCGGGTTGTGGCTGAGCGGCGAACCCTCTGGATGATACGCGGCTTTATCTTCCTCCTCCTGGCAACTTCCCTAAGCCGTGCCGTTGAACTCCACTTTTTGAGTTTTGTTTTGCACAATTTAGTCATTGGTTCGGCAGTTGCCTTGGCCGTCATCCTGCAATCGGAAATTCGCATTTTTCTGGAACACTTGGGTCGGGGGCAGTTCTTGGGCTTGATGCAGCCTGGGGCCGAGTCGAGTCTAACCAATGATGCTGTTGATCTGATTGTGGCGGCAGTGAAGGGGTTATCTCAAGATCGCACAGGGGCACTCATTTTACTGGAGACCCATACAAAGCTCAGCCCCCAAGATTTTACCCATGCGGGAATCCTGCTCAATGCCCGTCTATCGCCAGAACTGATTACCTCAATTTTTCAGGTGACTTCACCCCTGCATGATGGGGCAATTTGGGTACGGGGGAGTGAAGTGATTGCAGCAAAGTTGATCTTGCCCCTCTCGGATCGCACAGGACCTTGGCAGTTGGGCACCCGTCATCGCGCTGCCTTGGGGATTACTGAGCGCATTAGCCACTGTGTCTGTGTGGTAGTTTCTGAGGAAACGGGGTCAATTTCCCTTGCCTTTAAGGGGGAGCTTCAACGTCCTCTTACAAGCAGTAAACTAGGGGAATTGTTACGGCAGTATGTGCAGAATCAAGGGACAGGAACTTCACAACCCCTTCCCCGTCAACACAGCTCAAAATTCTGGAAAACAATATGGCCATTGCGTTAATTTTCTGTAAACGGATGTCTCCATGACCCTACAGCCCCATTCATTGATTGAGTTACCTGCTGATTTGGATCGCGATCGCCTACCTCGCCATGTGGCGGTGATTATGGATGGCAATGGCCGCTGGGCAAAGCAACGCAATTTACCGCGCGTGATGGGGCATCAACGGGGGGTGGACACCCTTAAGAATTTGCTGCGCTGTTGCAAAGATTGGGGCATTGAAGCCCTGACCGCCTACGCCTTCTCTACAGAAAATTGGGGGCGCCCCCTGCCGGAGGTGGATTTTCTCATGACCCTCTTTGAGCGAGTGTTGCGGCGGGAGCTAGCAGAAATGGTTGCCGAGGGGGTACAAATCCACTTCGTCGGCGACTTGGCGGGTTTGCCGAAATCTCTGCAAGCAGAAATTGAGCGCGCCATGGCCGCCACAGCCAATAACCAAAAAATTAAATTTGTGGTGGCAACAAACTATGGTGGGCGACGCGAAATTATCCACGCTTGCCGTTCGATTGCAGCCCAGGTGAAAGCGGGACTTATTGACCCTGCGGATATTGATGAAGTGCTCTTTGAGCGGCATTTGTACACCGGCGGCCTACCGGATCCTGATTTGTTGATTCGTACCAGTGGTGAGATGCGCGTCAGTAACTTTTTGCTGTGGCAGGTGGCCTATTCAGAAATCTACGTTACCAAAACCCTCTGGCCGGATTTTGACCGAGCTGCTTTCCATGAGGCGCTACGGGATTACCAACAGCGACAACGGCGATTTGGCCGTGTCTAAAGGGAGGGGTTTCGGTGGACAATAGGAAAGCTTGCCGGGTACGTATTGGAGCGATACTGTGACCCCCCAATTGCGCATTTATGTCCCCCCCCATCCCCTGATTCAGCATTGGCTAACGGTGGCTCGCGATCGCACCACACCCACCCCTTTATTTCGGGTGGCCATGACGGAGTTGGGGCGGTGGTTGGCCTATGAAGCGGCACGGGAATGGTTACCCACAGTGGAAACAATGGTGGAGACTCCCCTTGCCCCCTGTGCTGCAGTGGTGGTGAATCCCCAAGTGCCCATTGTGGTCATACCGATTCTGCGGGCGGGCTTGGCCTTGCTCGACGGTGCCCAAGGGGTCTTACCCACGGCAAAAACGTACCACCTAGGGATTGTGCGGGATGAGGTTACCCTTGAACCCCGTTGCTATCTCAATACGTTCCCTCCTCAATTTGACCCACAAACCCGTGTCCTCATTAGTGAGCCAATGCTGGCGACGGGAGGTTCAATCATGACAGCAATGCAAGAATTGGTGCAGCGGGGGGTTGACCCGGCCTGGGTGCGAATCATTTCCGTGGTCACTGCCCCCCCCGCGTTGCAGACACTGGGTGCCCATTTCCCGGCAGTGCAAGTCTATGCGGCCACGATTGATGAGAGATTGAATGAGCAGGGCTTTATTGTGCCTGGCTTGGGGGATGCGGGCGATCGCGCCTTTGGGACTGGGGAGGAATAGCCCATGATAACAGTGGTGACTGTACCGGCAACAACGGCCAATTTGGGGCCTGGATTTGATTGCCTTGGAGCGGCGCTGACCCTCACCAATAGGTTTACATTTTCGTTGAGCGATCGCCCCCATGTGAGGGTGCAGGGCACCGAAGCAGCAGGTGTCAGTAATGGCTCCGACAATTTGGCCTATCGTGCCTACAATCGTCTCTATGAATATCTGGGGCGGCAAGCCCCACCCGTGTATCTAGAAATTGATCTGGGGGTTCCCCTCGCGCGGGGTTTAGGCAGTTCAGCGACAGCAATCATTGGTGGACTGGTGGGAGCCAATCGGCTGGCGGGCTTCCCCCTCAGTCATCGTGAGGTTCTGGAATTGGCTATTGAAATGGAAGGTCACCCCGATAATGTGGTGCCCGCCTTGCTAGGAGGCTGTCGTCTTGTCCTCCAAGAGGGGGGAGGGGAATGGCATTGGCTAGAGATTCCTTGGCATCAGGAGGTGGTGCCTATTGTGGCGATTCCAGACTTTGAGCTAGCGACGGAAACAGCGCGTCAAGTGCTGCCCGCCCACTGTACCTACGGTGATGCGGTTTTTAATATCAGTCACCTTGGTGCTTTGCTGCGGGGCTTAGAAACGGGTCAACGGGAGTGGCTGCAACTGGCTTTGGGCGATCGCTTACATCAACCCTACCGCCAAGGTTTGATCAAAGGTTATGCCGATCTCCACAGCGCTGCGCTTGAAGTGGGTGCCCATGGTCTGGTGATTAGTGGGGCAGGGCCAACCCTCTTAGCCCTTGGGGATCCCGTTACTGCTCCAGCCATTGCCGCAGCGTTGAGGGAGACTTGGGCAAAGTTTAACGTACAGGCGCGGGTCGAGGTACTGGGGATTCAACGCCAAGGAACAACAGTGCGCGATCGCTAGGTCATCCATTGAAGACTTCCCTGCTCCTAGGAGGTGATCTAATGAGTCAAGAACAGGATGCCCTGACAACGGAAGTGCTGCAACGTCTGCGCCGCAAGGAGGGAACTTGGCAAGATTGGGGTGCAGGATGCCAGCAACTGCAAAAACAAGGACTCTCCCCCCAAGCCATTTTTGAAGCTACGGGCATTGAACCGATTCACCAAAATCAATTGATCATTGCCTGGCAAGTGAGTCAGAGTTTGCGGGACGCTCCTGAATCTGTGCATGCCTATTTTCAAACGCGGGGCAGTGATCTGCTCTATGAGCTGCGGGTGTTGTCAGTGGGCGATCGCCTTGCAGTCGCAACGCTAATTGTTGAGAAACAATTGGATCTCACTGCGGTTCATGAAGTGTGCCGTGCCCTTAAGGCGGTGAGCTATCAAAAAGATGACAGTGAAGGCTTTGGTGAGAGCGTCGGCGATCGCATTGGTCGCTACTACTGGCAACTGGCACGGCAGCAACGCGATTTGGCTCAGCGATCGCGCCTCATTGCTCAAGGCCTCCGCTTTGTCGAATCCCCCACTGGTCGCCAAGCGCTTGAAAAACTCCTGACGGACTTTACCGTTGTTCCTGCAGCTCGCCAACCCCGCCTGCCCCTTTACCGCTTCGATTCCGCCGAAGACCTGCCCTACTTTATTCCTGTGGCAGGAACAGCCCCCCTGACTGCGGAAGCGTTTAATCAAGTTCCCCAGTTAACCGCCACAGACCCTTTTCAATTAGTCTCCGTTCCCCAGCCCATGACCCTGGTGGCTCTTCCCGGTTGGCAGGTTCTCTTGAATGCCGTTGATCCTGTGGCAGTTCTTTGGCCTGCGGCGGACTTACCCACAGAATTACCGCCAACTCCTGAGGGACTTCCCATTGAACAGGTGCTCTTGATTGTGGATCGCGGTCTTCAGGCATGGGATCGCGATCGTTACCTGCTGATTGCCCCTGCCACCAGCGATACTGTCAAATTGGCCTGGTTGCCTGAACCGCCTACAGTTCCGATTCTGGGCCAACTCCTGCTGGTTCTACGCCCCCCCCAAGTGTTGGATAAGAGCCTTAATAAGGAACTCTGGTTTTTTGAGGAATAATTCATTGAGCGAGATTGACCACAAAGCCTAAAGCGCCAACATTTCCTAAACTGTAATCTCCTAAGGCTAGTCGTACAGGCTGCTGGGGTGCCTTTAGATTCACCACCACAAGAGTCTGATCCACCAGCCTCGACCAAAGTTTAGCATCAGCAAAGTTTGCCAAGGGCGGTGTATCCACAATTACTAGATCAAAGTAGTTTTTGAGGTGAGCCATGAATTGCTTGAGCGTATCTTGACTGAGGAGCCGCATTGGCGGATGCCGCAACTCGCCGGCGGTTAAAATCGTTAGACCTTGTCTGGCCTGAGTCAGGCTATCCCAGTGGTGTTGGCAAATCAACCAATCGCCCAAGCCCTGCTCGTTCCCTACTCCCAGATAGCGGTGAAGTTGCGGTCGTCGCAAATCCCCATCAATGAGGAGAACCCGCTGATCCATCCCTGCGGCAGCCAGGGCAAGATGGAGGGCAACTGTAGTGCGTCCATCGGCGGGTAGAGCTGAAATCACGGCTAACGAATGCCCCAAACCTATGGCCTGGAGGTTGGCAAACACATGGTGAAACGCTTCCTGAAATTTCACCGCTTCCCCCACGGAGGGTAGGACTTGGGTCACCTGCCATAGCCCTGAATTGCCCTTTAGCACGCGCTCTAAGCGCAAATGGATTTGGGGGGTTGCCTTGGGAATTTTGCCAAGCAGAGGTAAGCCTAAAGCCTCTTCCACCTGGGCGGCACTGACTTGGGGCGCGGCAACCTCCGCGATATAAATGACCAGAACGCCCAAGATTAAGCTGGCGATCGCCCCTAGGATCAGCAGTTGTAGTCGCGGTACTGTGGGCTGGACAACCGGGTTCTCTAAATCCGTGAGAACTTGCCACGCAACGTTATTCTGCGCCAGTTGCAGTTGCACCGCCTGTCGGGCCTGATTAAGCATCTCTAGGGAGAGATTTGCTGTCCGAATTCGATTCTCAAGGCGATCGATGGCGGGGAGTTGGCTACTCAGTTGTTGTAATTGTTGGGCAACCGCCGCTTGAGGAGCAGCCAGCTCGGCATCATAGCGCCGCTGGTTTTCGTACTCAATCCACGCCGTAATGTAGTCGGTAATCAGCCTTTGGGAGACGGTTCCCTGAAAGCCTAGGGCAGTGGGGTTGTCCACTCGATATTGCTTACCAATTACTTGGCTGGCGATCGCCTGCAATTGCTCCCCTAAAACTCGCCGCTGCTCCTCTAGGGCTTGGATCACGGGTGTCCCTTCACGGAAAATAGCCAGATTCTTGGCAATTTCTTGATCCAGTTCTTGAATGCGTGCCAGTTGTTGTTGATAGGCGGGGGAGGTACTCAAATTTGTTGCCGCTAGAGCTTCGGCGGGTGTCATCTTCAGCTGTTCTTGGAACCCTCGAAAGCGACCGTAGGCCTCTATGGCCTTTAGGCGAGCTGCTTGGCGCAGGTTATGGATTTGGCGGTACTGTTCTGTCAAAAAGCGCAGTTGCTCCGAGGGTTGCAGACTTGCGCCTTGCGGTTGGCTGGCCTGGAGTTGCTGCTGTAATTGATCTATTTCTTTAAGGTGCCGATTGATCTCTTTATCCAGTTGTTCTAGGGTGCGATGGAGTTGTTCTTGGCGATCGCGCTGACTGTAGTCAACAAACGCCTCTGCCACTGCTTTTAAGACGGCGGTCACAATTTCCGGCTGGCGATCGCGATAGGCCACTTCGATAACTTTTGTTGGGGCCGCCAGTTGCTCTGTTGCCCGATGAACAACAGGTCGGATTTCTAGATGCTCAGCTAGAGTCCGCGTGGTTAGATGGGGATACTGGGTTTGCAGTTTCTGGGCAATGGGCGCTAGGACTTTATCACTTTCTAAAACGAGAATCTGTGATCCCAAATCCACTTGAGAAGCTGTACCGGGTGGAGGGGAGGGGAAGGATTCAGGGGGGAGAGTCCCGAAAATACCATCGCGCGGGGGCAAGGTTGGCGCAGGCTGTGGCTCCTTCACAGGTTCCATTAGGAGGCGAAAATAGGCCTCGTACATTTCGGGTTGCCGGAGAACCCACCCGCCCATCGCCAAAAATGCGAGTAGAACCGTCCCCGCAAGAAGTCGCCAGCGGCGCCGGCAGCGATCGCCAAAAGCTGGCAGGCCACTCTTTTTAGACCTTGTTGTTATCCTAAAGTGCGATGCATTTTGCCGGCGATCGCCCGCAAGGCGTGCTTTGCGATTGACAACCTGTAAACTCGGTGTTTTTTGTGGGAGCGACATCAGCAGTCCTAGTTCAAGTTTAGTAAGTTGATGATAAATCCTATAGGGCTCAATGCACCTAATGCACCTATAGGACGCAAGGCATTCCCAATCGCATCCCCCACTTGGGTTACCCCTGATCGTTCTACCACAATCACATCCCCCTGTTGCAACACAGGATTGTTGTTGGCATCGGGTTGAGCCGCCAAGCTAAAGGGAATGCGTCGCCGACTGACCGTGCCATCGCGGTTGAGCCGCACCAATGTTACCCGAGACCTATTGGCACGCTGCACGTTGAATCCGCCGGCTGCCCCAATTCCCTGAGTGAGGGTGGCATTGGCAGGGACTTCCACAATACCTGGTCGGCTCACTTCACCAATAACTTGAATTTGAATTTTTTCCGGCGAAAAGGTAGCAGAGGCCACCCGTATGGCTTCCGCCGCATTTACTTCCTTTGCCTTGGGCACTAAAATTACATCATCACTGCGCAGCGTAATATCTTGGTTGGCATCGCCAGACTGAATCATTTCCCAGAGGTTAATTTTGGTCACCGCAGTTTGGCCATTTCCCAGTTGGCGGCGTATCTCAATATTGCGAATGTCTGCCTCTTGGGTAATGCCACCGCTTTGAGCGAGTACTTGGCTCAGGCGAGGCCATGTTAAGCCACCGGAAAGGCCAACACCAGCTGCAGAAGCTGATACAGAGGTAAAGGGAACAACATAAGATCCTGGACGGCTAACCTCACCCGCCACCAGAATTTTCATGGGTCGCGGAGTCTGCAACGTCACCGTCACGGCTGGAAAGCGCATCACCTTACTGTAGGCATTCAGGATCAGCCGTTCCGCTTGGGGTAACGTTAAGCCCCCCACCATGACCCGCCCTGCCAGAGGAAGGGTGACTGAGCCATCGAGATTAACCGTGAATTCTCGCTGACTAGTAACGCTTGCCGGAAGGTTGACCACTTCAATAAAAAGCACATCCCCTGGCCCTAAAAGATAGTCTTGGAGGGGATTCACGCTGGTAAAACTATAGGAGTTTGGACTGACAGCCCTAGGTTGAGCGGTGACGGAGGGGGGGACTAGAAGTGTTGCCCCAAGGGTCAGGCCGCCAGCGATCGCCAGCCCAACAGCCCCTTTTTGCAGTCGTGCTAACCTTTTATCCCCCATCGTGAATACTCCTACTGAGTCTGCGCTTTTGCCAAGAACCTATGTTCTCCCCCGTTTTACCACAGGGCAGGGGGACACTGGGAGATTCCCAGCGGTTTAACATGGCAAAAAGCAAAGAGCCTACCCCCTAGGAAGACAGCTTTAGAATGAGAGTAACCGACTTTTCACGAATTGTAATGTCAGACCAGCCACTCATTTGTCTAGAGCATATTTCTAAGGTCTATGGCCAAGGGGAAACCGAGGTTCACGCCCTCAAGGATGTGAATCTAGAAATTCAGCGAGGGGAGTACTGCGCCATTATGGGGGCATCGGGATCCGGCAAGTCCACAATGATGAATATTATTGGCTGTTTGGATCGCCCGACCTCTGGCCGCTACTTTCTCGATGGCCAAGATGTGGCTCACCTCAGTGATGATGAACTGGCCCATATTCGCAACGCCAAGATTGGGTTTGTCTTCCAGCAGTTTTACCTTCTGGGGCAACTGACGGCATTGGAAAATGTCATGCTCCCGATGGTCTATGCTCGAGTACCCCCTAAGGAGCGGCGCGATCGCGCGATCGCTGCCCTAGAACAGGTGGGCTTGGGTCACCGCCTTGAGAATCGTCCCAATCAACTCTCCGGCGGACAGCAACAACGGGTGGCGATCGCCCGTGCCATTGTCAATCAGCCGCTCCTCCTCCTTGCCGATGAACCCACCGGTGCCCTCGATAGTCACACCACAGCGGAAATTCTCGCCATCTTTGGTCAACTCAATGAGGCCGGCATGACAGTAGTTATGGTCACCCATGAACCTGATGTGGCGGCTGTAACGCACCGCATTATTCAGTTTCGCGACGGTCAAATTCGCTCGGATCGTCCCAATCTACCTAGTCCGCTGGCCGTACCTGCCCTATCTTAAAAAGGGAAGTACCCGAGAAAAGAGCAATGGCAAAGGCAGTTTGGAAAGGCGCCATCTTGGCCGAGAGCGATCGCTATGAAGTGGTGGAAGGCAATGTCTATTTTCCACCAGAGACGATTAATCAGGTCTATTTTCAGCCCAGTGACACCCACACCGTCTGTGGTTGGAAAGGCACGGCCAGCTACTACCACCTTGTGGTCAATGGGGAAGTCAATCGCGATGCGGCCTGGTACTACCCCGATCCTAAACCGGCAGCCGCCAAGATCAAGGGGTATGTGGCGTTTTGGCGGGGGGTACAGGTGACCCGCTAAGGGGAGGAATCCCGGCGCGGTTAAGAATTTCCGGAATCAAATCCTCACGGCGCACCGCCATTAAGTGCACCCCTTGACAAAGTTGTCGTGCCTGTTGCACCTGCTCCGCAGCAATGGTCATCCCTTCATCGAGGGGATCGGCGGCAGCAGCAAGGCGATCAATAATGTGCTGGGGAATCGAAGCTCCCGGCACAGCTCGATTGATAAATAGAGCATTTTTAGCAGATTTGAGAAGAAAAATCCCCGCCAGAATTGGTCGCCCACAGCCTGCGGCAATCTGATCCATAAATTTAGCGAGCCGCTCAAAGTCTGTAATTAACTGCGTCTGGAAAAACTGGGCACCGGCAGCTAACTTGCGTTCAAAGCGCTGTTGCAGTCCCGACCAACTGGGCGACTGGGGATCAACGGCTGCCCCTGCGAAAAATTGGGTAGGGCCATCGGGTAAAGGGCGATCTTCGCTATCCACCCCTTGATTGAGTTGGCCAATAATGCGCAAGAGCCGTACAGACTCCAAATCAAAGACAGGTTTGGCTTGGGGATGATCCCCCGCTTTGACGGGGTCACCTGTCAGTGCCAAGATGTTGCGAAGACCTAGGGCGGCAATGCCCATGAGATCCGCTTGCAGGGCAATGCGGTTGCGATCGCGACAGGCCATTTGACAAATGGGTTCAAATCCCTCCTGCTGGAGTAAATAGGCAGCGGCCCAAGAACTCATGCGCAAAACCGCACGACTACCATCGGTGACATTCACCGCATGTACCCGTCCCCTCAAATGAGCCGCTTGACGCAACATGGCACTGGCATTCTGCCCTTTGGGGGGACACACCTCTGCGGTAATCAGGAACTCACCCTGCTCACAGGCAGCTTGGAAACGAGAAACAGACAAGTAAATCAGTAGAGCGCGACTAGGCCATTATCATACACACTCCTGACGCCTGTTCCTAGGCAGCCAAATGGGCAGTTGCCGTCTGCACCAAAGTCTCTGTCCAATAGTCAGCTAGACGCTGCTGCTCTGCCTCCACCATGATGCGAATAACGGGTTCTGTACCAGAAGCCCGCACCAAGACTCGCCCGCGATCGCCCATGTCCAGTTGGGCTTTGGCAATCATCCGTTGCAAAGGTTCGCACTCTTGCCAGTGGAGTCGCCGCTGCCGATCTTCAACGCGGACATTCCGAAGAATCTGAGGATAGGGGGTGAAACTTTGGTCGCGCAGTTGTGCTAACGATAGACGGGAATCTTGGACAAGGGTTGCTAAGTGCACGGCCGTGAGCAGGCCATCCCCACCGACGCCATAGTGACGGCAGAGGATGTGTCCCGACTGCTCGCCCCCCAGCATGGCGCCGTGGCGCACCATTTCCGCATGGACGTATTGATCGCCGACGGCTGTGCGCACCAGTTGTCCCCCCCGCGCTTGCCAAGCCCGTTCAAAGCCTAAGTTAGACATGACCGTCGCCACAATTAAATCCTTCGGCAGTTGGGCTTGGGCCTGGAGGCGTTGTCCCCAAAAGTAGAGGATATAGTCGCCATCCACCACCCGTCCTTCACTGTCCACCGCCAGCACGCGATCGGCATCGCCATCAAAGGCAAATCCCATAGCGGCACGGGTTTCACGCACAGCCTGCTGCAGTGGCTCTAAATGGGTCGAACCACAGTTGACATTAATGCGATCGCCATCGGCGCGATCGTGGAGAGGAATCACCTCAGCCCCTAGGGCATGAAACACCGTCGGTGCCACCGCAACGGCAGACCCCCAAGCCAAATCCAACACCACCCGCAGTCCCCGCAGGGGCTGACGCTCCTCAAGGGGGGCTTGCACCGCATGGCGATAGCGCTGGAGTAGTTCTGGGCGATGATGCAGATGCCCCCAGTGCTCAGTAGGGGGAAGGGAGAGGCCAGCATTTAAGTGTGCTTCAATTTCTTTTTGCAGATCAGGGCTGAGCTTACTACCGTCGCTGCCAAAAATTTTAATGCCGTTATCGCTGGGTGGATTGTGACTGGCGGAAATCATTGCCCCCCCAATGGCCTCAGTGGTAGCCGTCAGATAGGCAATACAGGGGGTAGGACACAGACCCACCTGCCACACTTCAAAACCGGCGGCGGTTAACCCTGCAGCCAAGGCCGTTGCCAACATATCGCTGGAGTTGCGGGAGTCTTGACCAATGATAAACGGGCGGTTGGGGGTATCCGTCGTTTGCCGCAGCACTTCCCCTACCCAATATCCCAAGCTCAAGGCCAAGTTGGGAGTTAGCACCTCTCCCGCGCGTCCGCGAATGCCATCGGTGCCAAACCGAATCGGCTGCTGCCCAGTCATGGTTAATTCCTCACGCCACACCAGTACTCACTATTTTCTGGTCGATCTCCTGAGCTATGCAGGAGGCAATTCTTAACATTTATTTACTCCCTTTGGACTATAGCATCTCTATGGATCTTTGCTGCCGCATCAACGTCCCCCCACAGGAGTATTCTGGATCAGCGGGAATTAGGACCACGTGAAATGCTACCACCGGAATTGCGCCAGCAATTGCAATTGTCCCAAGGGCGACTCCTGCACCTTTTGGAGTCTTTTTCCTCGGCACGGGTACTGGTAGTGGGAGATCTCACCCTCGATGAATTTCTCACGGGTCAGGTGGAGCGTCTCTCACGGGAAGCCCCTGTCCTCATTTTACGCCATGAGTTTACCCGCCAAGTCCCCGGTGGCGGTGCCAATGCTATTTACAATTTGGCCAAGTTGGGGGCTCAGGTGCAGGCGGTTGGTCTGGTGGGTGCAGATCCGCAAGGGGAAGCCCTCTGTAGCATCTTTCGCGAGGCTGGCATTGACACCCAGGGAATTTTCCGGGATAGCGATCGCCCCACCGTAACCAAAACGCGCATCTCCGGTCATGCTCGCCAATCGGTGACCCAACAAATTGTGCGGGTAGATCGCAAGTCCGATGCGCTACCTCCCCCAGCCCTCCAGGAGGCACTTGCGACTTTCATTCGGCACCGGTTGGGCACTGCTGATGCCGTAGTTTGCTCCGACTATGGGGATGGCGTTTTTACCCCCCCTGTCATTGCGGCAGCTCTGGAACATGAGCGGACAATTGTGGACAGCCAACGAGATTTAGCGCGCTATCGCGGTGCTTTCCTATTCACGCCAAATCTACCGGAGGCGGAGGCAGCGGTGGGTTACCCGATTCGCACAGAGGCGGAGGTGCTACGGGCCGGTGAAGACCTGCTGGCGTTGACAGGGGCCAAGTACATCCTGATCACGCGGGGCGATGCCGGTATGAGTCTGTTTAGCCGCGAGGCTACGCCTTACCATTTGCCCGCCTTTAACCGCACGGATGTCTTTGACGTTACCGGGGCGGGGGATACCGTTGTGGCCGCCTTGACCCTCGCCATTATAGCGGGTGCTAGTCTTTGGGAAGCAGCGGTTTTAGGCAATTTGGCCGCGAGTATTGTCGTACGCCGGTTTGGCACTGCAACCACTTCCACCGCAGAGATGGCGGCAGCTCTTTATCATTTGCTAGAAGACTAGTCTCGTGTGGCCTGCTGTAACCATTCGAGAATCCCTTGGGCAAGGGTCTGGGCAAGCTCAGCTTGGGCTTGGAGTAAGGGAGTCAGCCGTGAATAATCCGTGCCGGAGCCAGTGCGGGCAATCCCTTCTAGAGACTAAAACTGAATCCCTTCACCCCCAACCCCCATACATTCCTTAATCCTTTCTTTAGATTACAGTCCTTTTCTAAAATGCAGGCTACCCATGATGCTGCTTTGTCGATATGTGATCTCATTTAATCTTTGGGAAAAGGGCTGTTATAAACGTCAATCAATTCTTAGAAAAAAGAAGAACTTTTCTTTTGAGCAGGTTAATTGAATTCGTTGATCCCTATCTAGTTAGCATATTTTTTAACATTGGGATCATTGCCATCTCTAAGAAATCTATCCATAATAAAAGTGTCCTCTCTTATAAATTCCCTTAATGTTGCGCAATACTATTTCTTTGGTCTTGTTGTTTTGAAACATAAGTTTGCGCAGCGTCTCTTATCACAAGTTCGTGTCCATCAAAAAGAATTTAAGGATTATTTAACTATGGTTACGATGCAAACGATTCACTGTCCTCACTGTGGTAAATTAGCCCTCCGTCAACGCTATGGCTCCGTGAGTCACACCCAGTGTCCCCACTGTGATTACGTCCTAACGATGTGCGATCGCACCGGGCGGGTACTAGAGGCCTACACTCCCGAAATTACCCATGTGGGTCAGTATGGCCCTAACCTCACCTGCACCATAGAGCGGACAAGGGCACTCTGCTAACAGAGATTTATTAGAAGAATCTAAAGATTGATGAGGAAAATCCTGAGAGTTGTTAAGATAGTTTACATATGGCTATCTTACTTCTACTGGTACTGGCATTGGTGCTGTGGTCGGTGCGACTCCTCCACAGTGCCTATCGCCTGCAGGATTTTTCCTTACTGCTGGCCAGTGGCCTCGTGGCCATTTCAGCGGGCGGCGTGATTTTTGTCTATAGCCTAATGAATGGCTGCGTCGGCTATCTCAGTCAAGGGCAGCCTATTCCTGAGTCTGATGCCCTTGTCATCGTGTCAGATGTGGCCTACTTTGAGAACGCCTCTGAAGCAGCCGCCTCCTCATCAAGTCCCTAGGTTTGACCCACGATCCAAGCGTAGGCGATCGCCAGCGTCAAAAGTGTGAGGGGCGCACCAAAGCGCAGATGCTGCCAAAATGAAAACTGTCCAGAGCGGGCAGCGGCCTCAGCTGTGATTAAATTCGCCACTGCCCCGAAAAGCGTGAGATTACCCGCAAGGGTGCTCGTGGCTGCCAGTAAGTACCAGAGTTGATCGGCACCTTTGGGAATAAACTGCGCCAGAAGTAACACAGTGGGAACATTAGAAATCAGGTTTGACAGCAGCGTTGTCAATACCACCAGAGGCAACGGCTGGTTCACCCAAGGGCGCAAAACAGCCAGCAAATCAAAGTTTTGAATACAGCGGGTGAGAATAAACAGACCCGCAAACAGAACTAATAGTGACCAATCCACCTGAGCAAGGACGCGCTCCGGCTTGAGACGACGAGTCACCAGTAAAGCCGCTGCCGCCAAAAGAGAGGATTCTGCCAAGGGAAAACCCAGCAGAAAAGCCAAAAACATCAGTCCAGAGACAATCAGTGTTTTGTGGAGTAACCCTTTTTGCACCTGCGCCGGCTGGAGAGTAGCCAATGTACAGGATTGGCGCGATCGCACCTCCGGGTAGAGCCACCACAACCAAACCACCTGCAGACCTAGCCCCAGCACCGCTACGGGCACCATCACTTGAGTAAACTGAAGATACCTCAGGTTAGAAAACGACCCCACGAGGATATTTTGGGGGTTACCGCTGAGGGTGGCCACGGAGCCAATATTCGTTGCTCCAGCGATCGCCAGCAGATAGGGCACCGGATTCAAGCCCAAAGCATGGGTAATACGCAAAGTTAAAGGTGTTGTTACAAGGGCAAGGGTATCGTTAAGAAAGACCGCCGACAACATTCCCGTCGCTACAGTGAGGAAGATCAGTAATCCTAGGGGACTGCCACTAAAGCGCACGATGGTCACCATTGCGATTTGAAAAAAGCCGCTAAAGCCCAGATAAGCATTAAGAATCATCATGCTCAGCAAAAACACAATGGTTTGGGGATCAATGGCTTGCCATGCGCTGGGCAGATCAATCGCCCCTAGGGCAATCAAAAGCGCTGCACTCACAAGGGAGATCGTCGCTCGATTCATGCGTAGCCCCGGCACCCCCCCTAGCGCCAGGGCACCGTAGCTGAGGGCAAGGATTAGGAGTTGTAGAACAGACCGCAGCACCTACTGTTGGGTTTGAATTTTCTTGGCCTCTGGGCCGTCTAGTCATTCTCCAAGGGCAGCCATATCCTCAGCGTTATATTCCCCCTTTCCCAGCAGTCGGGAAATTTGGTTTTAATGGCTGGAGTTAATACCGGGGTTTCGAGCACCCGTTGCCCTAAGCGTTGGATCATCATTGGGGTTGAGCAGCCTAGACAGTCGTTCTCTAGGGTAGCCCATTGGCTGGGAAACAAATCGAAGGAACCACTTTTTCAAGTGGCACAATTTGCTATATTTGGGGCACTGGGATCAGCAAAGCGTTGATCCTAGGCTGGGAATCGTTGTCCCGTTAATAAATCGTGTTTCGATAAATTAAGGAAAGTTGAAATTCCAGGATACTCCGGATATACTAAGGGGCGACTTTTGTAAACTCAATAACAGTTCTTTGACGGCAAAGGAGGTAAGGCAACTTGGCTAGAAGACGGAAGCGGAAAAGCCGGCGGCGTCTCGAAGGGCGCAAGATCCTTGAGTGCGTACCTCAATATAGCATTGAAAGTGGCGAAGATAAACCCGTAACGGCGGCACGAAAGTTTATTCAGGCGAAGGGGATCACTCCACCCGCTTTACTTCTTGTGAAGCGGAATGAGCACACCACCGATCGCTACTTCTGGGCAGAAAAGGGCTTATTCGGTGCGCAGTACGTTGAAGAAAATCACTTTTTATTCCCTAGCCTAAGGGAACTTGCCGAAGAGAAAATGGCAGCCACTACCCGTTAGGCTTTTTTACAAAAAACATTTTACGAGGAGTCAGGACTTGCTTCTGGCTCTTTTTGCTTTGCCAAGGAGAGGCTCTCAGGCGTGGCTAAAGATTTGAGCTTTTTGCGCTATTTACTTATGGCAATTTGGAAACTGTCCCCTACAATAGAAATAGCGGAGACGCACGTTTCCGTTCACTCCTCACACCACACCCCGCCTGGACAGTTACTAGTTCAGGCGGCTTCCTTTTAGATAGGAAATGCCCCTGTTGCCCTTGCCCCCCACGATCTGCGCTTGATCCCCCGCAGGGATGGCCACCAAGCCTGCGATCGCTCTCCCTATAGTTTTACAACTTCCCGAGGCCAAAGTGCCGTCCTCGATCTCCATGCCAATCACCTTCAACGCCACTGGTGGTCACCGCAGCCCACCACTTTTCTAGGGAGTTAGGTCACCTCCGAAGTGGCAACCCCTTTAACTATTTGCTCGACTCGTGGGCAATTGCACTTTGTTTAACTATCCCCAACGGCTGGCAACTAGTCTGCATCCCTATCTATTACTGCCGGTGGATCCTGTTGCCGATGAATTGGCTTGGCAAATTTTAGCTGGTGGCGAGGGCAATGTCCCCACATTTCTCAGCAGGATCAATAACAAAACTTATCGCACCTGTGAGCACCAAATTCGCACCGCCCCTTGGCTCTCTTGTCGGGCTGTGGGCCTAGGAGCGCGGTTTGTCAGGGGCTATCAGGAAGAAGATTTAGAGAACGCCGAGCGGCACCTTCATGCTTGGGTAGAAGTGTATTTGCCGGAGGCAGGCTGGCGCAGGTATGATCCCACTCTTGATCTAAGCGGTGAGCGATCGCCCCATTGCCCTTGTGGCTGCTGCTGATTCGGCGGATGCTGCCCCCATTCAAGGTGCCCTACGGGGACAGCGGGTCACCTCAACTATGACCTATCAACTACCGATTCAGCGCCTCTGCTAGGTATGGAAGAAGAAGGCGGTGCCGAGAATTCCATAGGTGGCCAACAGCAGCGCCCCTTCTAGCCAATTGGAGCGGCCATCCAGACTAATCACGTTGGCAATCACGACCGCAATAATCACCGTCACCACTTCAAAAAGACTAAAGTTCAAATCCATCGGCTGACCGATGAACTGGCCAATGAGCACAAGAACAGGTGCGACTAAGAGCGCCACCAAGAGGGATGAACCCAGGGCGATGGAAACGGACAAATCCATGTTGTTTTTCAGAGCAACCCCCACAGCAGTGACGTACTCTGCTGCACCGCCCACCAACGGTAGAAGGATCACCCCGGTAAATAGCGGTGTTAGACCCAAGTCCGCTGTGGCTGCTTCAACGGCACCGACAAAGATTTCCGACTCAAAGGCTACCCCAATCGTGGCAATCAGCAGCACGGTAATCCACAGGGGGAGGCTGGGTCTCTTTTCGTCTCCTAGTTCCACTTGGCTGACCTCGTAAAGATAGCTGTGGGTTTTCAAAGAGAAAAGTAACGTTAAACCGTAAACAAGTATAAGAATGATAGCTGCCACCACCGACATTTTAGAAATCGCCGCCGGCGGCACACCGCTGGAGGTATAAATCACCATTGCCGGCAAAAGCATGGCCGCGATCGCCACCGTCATCGAGGAAGCATTGACCCGTGCCACCACTGGAGCAAAGGATTGCTCCTTGTAGCGAATGCCCCCCAGCAGCATAGACAACCCCATCACCAGCAAAAGGTTTGCCATGAGGGTTCCCGTAATACTCGCTTTGACAATATCCACTAAACCCGCTCGCAGTGCCACAATGGCAATAATCAGTTCCGTGGCATTTCCAAAGAGGGCATTCAATAGGCCCCCGATTGTCGGCCCTGTGGCAAGGGCGACCTCCTCTGTTGCCGTGCTCAGCCAAATTGCCAAGGGGACGATCGCCAGTGCTGCCAAAATAAAGACTGTAAGGGCGCCCCATTCTAGTTTTTCAGCAGCAATCGAGAGGGGAATAAACACCAAAAAACCAATCGCAACCAGTCGCTTCATGGGGGCATCCCTGATATGGTGAAAGGAGAAAAATCTCCTCTATCCTAGCCTGCGGTTTGCGTACTCCAGACCCAACGGCCAGAGGTAGGATCGGTGGCTAGCCACTGCGGAGGATGACGCGCTGATTTTGGCGGGCCACAAGGGAGAGGGTGAGTGGGCCGGCGGTATAAACGGGCGTAGGGGTCACCGCACTAATGTCAATTGTCCCCTGGTGATCTTTGAGGTCAAGGACAAACTTTACCAGTTCAATTTGGCGAAAGGAACCCACTGTGCCGGTTACCGGATCGGGAAGCACGCCGGAGGCGATCGCCCGCCGATTACTCACCGTAAACAACTGATCCAACCGTTGCAAAATTTGCTCATCGGTCATCTGGCTCGGATCCAAGGAAATCGTAGCCAGATTCTCCCCTTGGCGGAAAACCTCCTGATTCCGGGCCACTTGGGGCACCACGAGAATATGCCTTTCCCCCTGTAGATAGTTGGCTGCCGCTAGGATACGCACCACATAGGGCTGACCGTCACTAATTTGGCTGCGCAGGCGGTTCACGTCTTCGGTAGTAATTTGAATCACCTGATCTGTCGGTTTGACATTTTGGGGATTATTAAGAACAATGGCATTGCGACGTGCCTCTCGGAGCAGTTCTTCAATCACTTGGGTGGCCTGACCCGGATCTTTGACATTTTGAATGATGGCAGAGGCCAAGACTTGCCCCGTGCGAATGGCGATCGTCCCGCGTCTTAGTCCTAGCAATAGGATGCTCACGTTCTCCTCAAGGCGTTGGCGACTGGCCTCAAGGGCAGCAATTTCCTTTTGGAGGCTGCGCTGTTGATTGCGTAGTACCTGCTGCTGCTGATTGGCGAGAGCCAGTTGATCCTGAATGCGGTCAATTTCAGCTTTCAGACGATTCTTTTGATCTTCAACTTCGGCAAGGCGCTGTTGGGCTGTACGGGTGGCGGTTTCTAAGGCTGCTTTTTGAGCGGCTACATTCTCAAGGCGGTTCTGGATGGCCTGTCGTTCCCGTTGCAAACGTTGGATTTCTTGCCGCAGGCGTGCCCCTTGGGCTTCAAAGTTCTCAAGTTCTGTTTGGGCTTGGGTATAGCGGCCTTGGAGTTGCTTCAGTTCCGCTTCCGTCAGGGTTTGGCGATTGACCGCCTGCTCTAAGATTTGGTTGGTTTGACTGAGGCGTTGGCGGATGTTGGCCAGTTCAATTTGCGATTGTGCAAGTTCCGCTTCAATTGCATTCTTTTGGGCACGGGTTTCCGCTAGTTCTTGTTCGGCAGCCGCCTGTTGACGGCGGATCGTATCAATGCGCAGCACCCCATCGCGCAATTCACGGCTGAGGGCAAAGAGGATGGCAAGGGTTGAGGCAGAAATTAAGCTCCCCGTGAGAATTGTAATCAGCACAGCCGTCTGTCGAGGCCGCAAATTAAACCAACTCAAGCGGGCTTTGCCCACTTTGGAGCCAAGGCGATCGCCCACTGTCGCGATCGCGCCTCCCAGAATAATCACGGCCAAGACCAAAACATACCCAGCCATATTTCGGGTACTGTTGTCACTCCCCAACTATACTTTCTACAGTATGTGCCGATGCTGACCCATATAACGATCTGGGCAAATCACACCGATGCCAAAAATTGCCACTTGGAACGTCAACTCAATTCGCACCCGTCTTGACCATGTGTGCCAATGGTTGGATAGCACTGGGGTGGATTACCTCTGTCTTCAGGAGACTAAAGTCACAGATGCTGAGTTTCCGCGTCAGCCCTTTCTGGATCGTGGGTATCAAGTTTATTGTAGTGGCCAAAAGGCCTACAACGGGGTGGCCATTCTCAGTCGTCAGCCCCTTGCGGGAGTAGCAGCAGGCTTTGCATCCCAGTTGCCAAGCTACAGTGAGTTGGATACGCAAAAACGACTCATTCGCGCCCAATTAGCCCCTGATCTGATCTTGGTGAATGTCTATATTCCCAACGGCGGAGAGTACAACAGTGAGAAATACCACTACAAGCTGCACTGGTTAAAAATTCTCCATGTCTATCTTGAGCAGCTCACCGCCCAAGGGGATATAATCCTCTGCGGTGATTTTAATATTGCCCCTGAAGATAAAGACCTCTTTGATGCCAGCGATCGCGCCACAAAAGTAGGGGCTACCGATGCGGAACGGGAGCTTCTTGCGGCTATTCGCGACCTCGGCTTCCACGATGCTTTTCGGAACTTTACCGACGCGCCAGGCCACTACTCTTGGTGGGATTATCGGGCGGGTGCCTTTCGCCGCAATCATGGCTGGCGCATTGATCACCTCTACATTACCCCCGCTGTCAAAGCCCGTGCCTGTGGCTGTCACATTGATATTGCCCCGCGGCGCTTACCCAAGCCCAGTGACCATGCGCCCGTGATTCTAGAGATTGAATAGGGGCTGTACGGTGGGTTGACGCAGCCACTCGGTTAAACTCTGCACCCCTTGGCCGTAGGTAAGATCAAAAGTCAGCGGTGTGATACTGATGAGATTTTGGGCAATGGCTTCCACATCCGTGGGCGCTTGATTGGGTTCTTGGGGATATTCTTCAACCACTTCACCCGCAAGCCAGTAGTAGGTTTTGCCACGGGGGTCAATGCGCTTTTGGAAAAGGTCATGGTAGCGGCGAATCCCCTGCCGCGTAATGACAACGCCAGCAATTTCACTGGCGGGTAGGGCAGGCACATTCACATTGAGGAGCATTTTTGGCGGAAGGGGGGCTGCTTCGAGTGCCTTGAGGAGACGACTGGCAAAGTCGGCGGCCGGCTGAAAGTCATGGACTGTGAAACTGGTGAGGCTGATGGCAATACTGGGAATGCCCTCAATGACTCCCTCCATAGCCGCCGAGACCGTGCCGGAGTAAAGAATATCCGTGCCAAGGTTGGAGCCTTGGTTAATCCCAGAAACCACAAAATCTGGGGGTTCCTCTAGGAGGGCACCAAGGGCCAATTTCACACAGTCGGAGGGGGTGCCGGAGCAGGCCCACGCCTTAATACTGGGGTGAAAGCGATCGCTGACGACTTCTGCGCGAATCGGATCAAAAACAGTGAGGCTATGCCCTGTGGCAGAGCGTTCGCGATCGGGACACACCACCACCACTTCATGGCCGGCGATCGCCAGCGTGTCTGCCAACGCCCGGATTCCAGGGGCAAAGACCCCATCATCATTGGCAATGAGTAAACGCATTTTCCGTCCCCTGAATTGTGAAGTATTGGCCAAACATTACAGTTGATTGCAAATTGCAGCACCCTCCCTGAGAAATGTTAACCTCTAGAAGGGTCAAGTGGCGCACTGCGTGACCCACCCTGCCGAACAGTTTGAACGTACTCTTCCTGACACGACCACTGTTGGGAGTTATGAGACAACTACTGAACCATCAGTTGAAGGAGAACATTGTGTCTGTGCATCAAAGTCAGCCATTACTCCGTGAAGACCTCAGCGAATACGTTGCCCATTTGCAACTGCACATGGCACTCCAGGCGCGCAATCTGGTACCTGCCCTAAAACACACGGGCGACAGCCGCGAGCAACTCCTCCATCAAACCCAAGCCACCTTTGAAAAGCACGTTTCCCGTCAAAGCTATCTTGGTTAAGACAGCATTCCTTTGGTCTTAAAAATCAACCCCCCAATCTTTAGGCAGCAGTTATCGTGCTGCCTTTTGCATTGATTAGAGCAGTTTTGGCCTGCGTTGCAGGCGTAATTTCCTCTCACCCCTTTGAGGAACGATTGCAACAGAGTACACTAGGGACAATATTGCTATTTGTAACACTTTTGCCAGCGTTCTCAGGAGGTTTTATGGCGCGGACAGAGTCCACAATGCTTGCCCTTGGCACGGTTGCGCCCGATTTTCAACTGCCCGATGTGGTCAGTGGCCAAACGATTTCCCTCAGCACCTTTGCCGACAAGAAGGCGCTACTGGTGATGTTTATTTGTCGCCACTGCCCCTACGTGAAACACGTTCAAGAGGAACTGGCAAAGCTGGGGCGCGACTACAAAGACACGGATTTAGGAATTGTTGCCATTAGTGCCAATGACGCTGCCAACTACCCCGAGGATGCCCCAGAGTCCCTCAAGGAAATGGCCACGGAACTGGGATTTACTTTCCCCCTGTGTTATGACGAGAGCCAAGAAACGGCCAAAGCTTATACAGCAGCCTGCACCCCAGACTTCTTCCTTTTTGATGGCGATCGCAAGCTCGTGTATCGTGGCCAACTCGATGACAGCCGTCCCCAAAATGGCCTACCCGTCACCGGAAAAGACTTGCGTGCTGCCATTGATGCAGTCTTAGCCGGTCAAACCCCCAGCGAGGATCAAAAACCCAGCCTGGGCTGTAATATCAAGTGGAAACCGGGGAATGAACCCGCCTATTATAGCCAAGGTTAGAAGGGCAAAGAGAGGGGCACTTTTATTGCCCCTTTTGAGTCGTTAACCTACTGTAATTTATGCCAATGGGCTTGGCTGTATTGACACGATTTGTATTGTAGGTGTGAGCAGTGAATAACCAACTTTTTTTGCCAGTGCGCATGCAGCTAATGGAGGCTGCCCTGAAAGCAGTAGCAGTGGCAATAGCAACCGTGGCGATCGCCCTCGGTTCTTTGGGGTCTAGCCGTGGTCAAGAGGCTCCCACGCCCCCTGAAAACCAACCTGCGGAAACTCCAGCATCCCCAACGCCGCCATCGGTAGAGCCTGCCCCTGAAACTCCCCCAGCACCTCCTCCTGTGAGTCAGCCCCCCGCCGATGAACCCCAAGTGCTGATTGCGGAGGTGGTGGTTGAAGGAGCCACTCCTGAACTGGAGCAACTGGTATATCAGGTCATTCGCACTCGACCCGGCAGTACCACCACTCGCACGCAACTGCAACAGGATACCAACGCCATCTTTGCCACGGGCTTTTTTGCCGATGTCAATGCCGTTCCCAGCGATACCCCCCTGGGTGTGCGAATTACATTTGTCGTGCGTCCCTATCCGGTGCTGCGAGCCGTTCAAGTGGCCGGCAACCAGGTGCTCAGCCAAGAAAAAGTCAATGAGATCTTTGCACCCCAAATTGGTCGGACGCTGAACCTCCGTGAGCTACAGTCCGGCATTGAGAAAATCAATACGTTTTATAAAGATAATGGCTACATCTTGGGGCAAGTGGTCGGTACCCCCCAAGTGGATGCCGATGGGGTCGTGACGTTGCAGGTGGCTGAGGGGGTAGTCGAACAAGTCACCTATCGCTTTCTCAATAAAGATGGGGAACCGACAAAACAGCGTACCCGTGACTTTGTAATTAGCCGTGAAATGGACACCCAACCCGGTGTTGTCCTCAACCAAAAAACCGTCCAAGCCGATCTGCGCCGCCTCTTTGAATTGGGTCTCTTTGAAGATGTACAAGTTGCCCTTGAACCGGGTCAAGATCCGCGCAAAGTGAATTTGATTCTCAATATTAAAGAGCGCAATACCGGCAGTATTTCCGCTGGGGCGGGTTATAGCTCTGCCTCCGGTCTGTTTGGAACGGTGGCATTCCAGCAAAATAACCTCTTTGGCCGCAACTGGAAATTTAATGTTGAAGCCCAAGGAGGGACTGAAGGGGAATTACTCTTTGACATTAACTTTACCGATCCTTGGATTAAGGGAGATCCCTACCGCACTTCCTATACCGTCAGTGCCTTTAACCGCTTAAATGTACCTTTCACCTTCAGTAATGGTCCGATCGATGTCCCCTTAGCCAATGGCGATTTGCCCCGCATTAACCGTTTGGGATCTGCTCTCTTCTTTACCCGTCCGTTTACCAAAGATCGGGATTTGAGTCGCACCGCTTGGACCGGTTCCTTGGGTCTGCAATATCAGCGGGTGACCTCCCTAGATGGCTCCTTTAATCAAACAGCCACAGATCGTCTGAACAACTGTTTGACCTTTCCAGATAATGGTGTGTGCCGGGGTTTCAATGACCTGCTTACGGTACAAGCAGCGATTTTGCGAGACTTGCGCAATGATCCCTTACGCCCAACCAGGGGCCAAGTAATTCGTTTGGGGGTGGATCAATCCATTCCCATTGGCGCAGGGAGCATTTTATTCAACCGAGTGCGCGGAAGTTACAGCTTCTATATCCCGGTGAAGTTTCTGCGGATTGAGGGACCGCAAGCCTTTGCCTTTAATATTCAAGCGGGCAACATCTTTGGTGATTTGCCCCCCTATGAAGCTTTTACGATTGGGGGAGCCAACTCGGTGCGCGGTTGGGAAGAGGGAGGAATCGGCTCCGGACGCGCGTTTGTTCAAGGAACGGTCGAGTACCGCTTCCCGATCTTCAATATCATTGGTGGTGCCCTTTTTGTGGATGGGGCGAGTTTGCTCGGTACCCAAGGTAGTGTCCCCGGTCAGCCGGGGATTGTGCGTGGTAAACCTGGAGAAGGCTTAGGCTACGGAGCAGGAATACGGGTGAATACGCCCTTGGGGAATATCCGCATTGACTTTGGCTGGAACAATGAAGGGGGTAGCGCCTTCAGCTTTGGCATTGGGGAGCGCTTTTAGGAGAAAGAGGGATGATTCCAGCCTCTGTACCGGCAGTATTGGCGACAACGATGCAACAGACCCTTGGGGGGGTTGCCCAATGGTCAGGGGTCGGCTTGCATTCAGGTCAACAGGTTGAGGTTATCCTGCAGCCAGCACCTGTCAATACAGGGCGTCGGTTTGTGCGCCTTGATTTGGCGGAGCAGCCCGTGATTCCGGCTCAGATTGAGGTGGTAAAGTCCACCCAGTTGGCTACAGAGTTAGTTGCCCATGGTGCCAGTGTGCGCACGGTTGAACATCTTCTGGCAGCACTGGCGATCGCCGGTATTGATAATGTCACAATTCAGATAACAGGCGCCGAAGTACCGATTCTCGATGGCTCGGCACAACCGTGGTTAGAAGGCATGCAAAGGGTCGGTGTTGTCCCTCAGGAGGCTCCTCGGCCAGCAGTCCCCTTGAGGGAGCCTATCACGGTTTATGAAGGAGAAGCCTTTGTCAGTGCCATTCCTGCTCCTGAGCTGCGCCTTACCTACGGCATTGACTTTCCCTATGCAGCCATTGGTCGGCAGTGGTGTAGCTTTATCCCTTCGGAACTAGCGGCGGCCATTGCCCCCGCCCGCACGTTTGGTTTTGCCGAACAGGTGGAGTATCTCCGCAGCCAAGGTTTGATTCAGGGGGGCAGTTTAGAGAATGCCCTTGTGTGCAGTAAGAGTGGCTGGGTAAACCCACCGTTGCGCTTTGCTGATGAACCGGTGCGCCACAAGTTACTGGATCTCTGGGGAGATTTAGCCTTGCTGGGAACGCCCCCCATTGCGCATTATGTTGCCTATCGGGCTAGTCATCATCTGCATACCCAGTTGGCACAGGCGATCGCCCGCCAAATGGTTTAGTGGGCAACCATTCTCGCCTATGATTTGTTTATATCTTTATATCTTTAGATTTCAACCGACACCTAATCCCTATGCCAACGTTGACTGAGTCCCCACCACCCCCTATGCTGACAGTCACCGATCTCCAGCAATTGCTTCCCCACCGCTATCCTTTTTTGCTAGTGGATCGGATCATTGACTACGTGCCAGAAAAATATGCCGTGGGGCTGAAAAACGTCACGATCAACGAACCTTTTTTTCAAGGACACTTTCCCGGTCGCCCAATTATGCCGGGCGTGCTCATTGTTGAAGCCCTTGCCCAGGTGGGTGGTGTTGTCCTGATGCAGATGCACTGCGCCAAGGATAAGCTTTCCGTGTTTGCGGGGATTGATAAGGTGCGCTTTCGCCGTCCCGTCGTGCCCGGAGATCAATTAATCCTGCGGGCTGAGCTTCTTGTGGTCAAGCAGCAGCGCATCGGCAAGATGCAAGGTCGGGCTGAGGTGAATGGTCAATTGGTCTGTGAGGGCGAGATGATGTTCTCGCTAGTGGACTAGTCACGATCAATGATGCAAACGCTCATCCATCCTACTGCTGTCATCCATCCCAGTGCCGAGCTGCATCCCACAGTTCGGGTCGGCCCCTATGCCGTGATCGGTGAACAGGTGCGTGTTGGTGCCCATACGGAAATTGGTGCCCACGTGATCATTGAGGGGCCAACGGAGGTGGGGGTGGGCAACCGTATCTTTCCGGGGGCAATTATCGGCACCGCCTCTCAGGATCAAAAATATACGGGCGCCAATAGTGCGTTGCGTATTGGTGACTACAACATCATTCGCGAGTTTGTGACGATTAACCGCGCCACCGGCGAAGGGGATGCCACGATCATTGGTAACCATAATCTACTCTTGGCCTATGTCCATGTAGCCCATGATTGTGTGATTGAGGATCAGGTGGTGATTACGAACGCCGCTTCGATCGCCGGCCATGTGTGTATCGAATCAAAGGCACGCATTGGCGGTATGGTGGGCATTCACCAGTTTGTGCATATTGGCCGCTTGGCCATGGTGGGGGCAATGGCACGGGTAGATCGCGATGTGCCTCCCTATATGCTGGTGGAGGGTCACCCGGCACGGGTGCGTGCCCTCAATCAAGTGGGACTGCGGCGGGCAGGGGTCACCGAGGCGGAAATGCGCGATCTCAAGGAAGCATTTCGGATTCTCTATCGTCGGGAGTTGCCCCTTGCTCAGGCGATCGCCCAATTGGCAACCCTACCCCCTTCTGAACATTTAGAGCATCTCCAGCGCTTTTTGACCTATGCTCGCGAAGAGGGACGGCGGGGCTTAACCCCCAGTGGTCGCGAGACAGCGGATTAAGTCTTTAGTTGCTTCCGCTAACGCCATGCCGGCTGTGGTGCTTGTTCATCCCCAAATTCCCCCTAATACGGGTAATATTGCCCGCACCTGTGCGGCTACCCAAACGCCACTGCACCTGATTGAACCCTTGGGGTTTGAACTCAGCGATCGCTACCTCAAGCGAGCGGGTTTAGACTATTGGCCCTATGTGACTCTCTACTGTCACCCCGACTGGCCGACGTTCCTAAAAACTACCCGTACCGCAGGGCGTCTTGTTGCCTTTGAGCCTTCCGCACAACAGATCTACTGGGACTTTATCTTTGCTGAGAGTGATTGGCTGGTCTTTGGCAGTGAACCCGCCGGCATTCCTGCTGACGTATTGGCAAGCTGTGATGCCTTCTTGAAAATTCCCATGTGGCAGCCGGCAGTGCGAAGTTTGAACCTCTCGGCTTCGGTGGCGATCGCCCTAATGGAAGTCTATCGCCAATTATTTTCCTCATCATCGCCATTCTCTAACCTAAACGCAGCGAAGTGATGTTCCTCAGTCTTTAGTGTCCACCTCAACAAGATTGAGTCCAGTTGCGGCAGCTAAATATTTTTTATAGGCTAGAGCTGTTCTTTCTCTAAGAAAGTCTTGTGAAGCTTACCCGGCGGTTCCTTTCCGCGCCGTTGTTCAAAGGGATTTCGCTTCAGATTCAGCGACAGCAACTCTTTCGCGGGTTGCGCCTGTTGTTTATCTTCTCCTTGGTGGCAGGAGCAGCTTGGTTCCTTTGGCAGCGACAGATGCGGGTTTTTAGCCGCGTGGGCTACCTCAACGGCACGCTCCTTAACATCTACGCTAGGATTCCCGGTACCCTTGTTTTATATCCGTTGCAGCCCGGCCAGCTTCTCAGCAAAGGTCAGGAAATCGGGCGAATTGAAAACGAGCGCAATCCTCAACTGGAAACCGATCGCCAGAATTTGGAGACCCGCCTGGCCGTCGCCCAACGCCAGCGGCAGGTGCTGTTGCAAAAACGCCGCAGTCGTCAAAAACTGATTGCAGAACTGAGCTACTATCAGCGGGAACAATACCGCCTGGAGGTTCAGTTTGCCCAAGAAGCCCTGCAGCGGGTGTTAGCAGAACTCAGAGAAGCCCAAGAGGCCCTGACCTTGGCTCGGCGTGAGGCAGATCGTTACACGCGTCTAGTGCGCCAAGGGGCTGTTTCCCAGCAGCGGGCAGATGAAGCCGTTTACAACGCTCGCCAAGCAGAACAGGTGGTTAAAAACAAACAGGCGGAGCTACGCCGCTATCAAACCAACCTAGAAGCCTTTCGCAAGGGCTTGCAACTGGATTCAGCGCGCACGTTTAGCTTTCCGCAAATTCGCCTGATTGACCTGCAAATTGAAGTGGTAAACATTGAAGGGCAAATTGCCGAAGTCGAGGCAACCATTGCAGAGTTAAAGAAAGAAATTGCCAACATCAAGCAACAGTTGGCACTACAGCGCTTAGCTCGCATCCAATCGCCAATTCGGGGGGTGGTGTGGTCAGTGATCCACAAAAGCGGTACGCTGGGTATTCCCATTAGCGCCGGTGATCCCGTTGCCAAGGTTCTAGACTGCGACGATGTCTGGGCAACCGCTCTTGTGGCCGAGCGAGAGAATGCCCGCCTCTGGATTGGCCAGCCGGCTATTGTCCGCTTGCTAGATGGGAGCGATCGCCGCATTTCGGGATGGGTACGTGCCATTCGCGGGGGGCCAGGAAAAGTCGTTGTGGGGGAAAACGTTGCTGTACCGCCTCCAGATCTGGTGCGCAACGAACTGGCGGTGGATGTTGCCTTAAAAAACTTGCCCCCAGAATTAGGGGCACAGCGGTTTTGTGGGGTGGGCCAAAGTGTAGAGGTTATTTTTGATGCTCGTTCCTAATTGGGCTGTTCCCGATCGTCGTGTAGTTCCCGAAACCTATGCTCTTGAAAAAGCAAGACTCTACAACAACGCTGCTGCTGTTGGCTATCCTGGCCTTTGCAGCCGTCCAGCTCTGGACTTTTGACTGGCGAAATCTCCTCCCCAACCTTTTGGGCACTTGGAATGCCGGCAAGGCGCTCTTTCGCACGGAGGGCACCAGCCCAGAGGCACTGCTGTTGCCAGCTTGTCTGTGGGCAGCAATTGTTTTACTGATTAAAGAACTCTGGCCGCAGCCCACTACCCTAGCTCGGCTCCTGGTTACGGGCGGGACACTCTTCTTTGGGGTGCGCTATGAACTCTGGCGAGTCTTTTACAGTCTTAACCTCGATGATCCCGTTAACGGCATCCTTTCTGTCAGTCTCTTTTTGGCAGAACTCCTGATGGTGTTCAACACGTTGGCCTTCTTTTTTCACTGTAGTTTTACAATCAACCGCAGTCCAGAGGCCGATCGCTACGAGCAGGATGTCGTCAGTGGCAGGTACCAACCTTGGGTGGATGTGATTCTGCCCACCTACAACGAGGGCGTGGACATTCTCCGCCGCTCGGTCATTGCCTGCCAAGCCATGGACTATCCCAACAAACGCATTTATCTTTTGGACGATACCCGTCGTCCCCACGTGCGTGCCTTGGCTGCTGAATTGGGCTGTGAATATCGCGATCGCCCCGACAACCGCCACGCCAAAGCGGGGAACATCAACCATGCCCTGCCTACCCTGACGGGCGAATTTATTGCCGTCTTTGATGCCGACTTTACCCCCTGTCGCAACTTCCTCAACCGCACCATTGGCTTTTTCCAAGACCCCAAAACCGCCATGGTGCAAACGCCCCAGCACTTCTTTAACGAAGACCCGATTACCGTCAATTTGGGGTTAGAGGGAATTGTCAACAATGAGCAGAGCCTCTTTTTCCGCTTTATCCAACCCAGTCGTGACTGGTGGGATGCAGTGGTCTGCTGTGGCACCTGTTTTGTTATTCGCCGCAGCGCCCTCGACGAAATCGGCGGCATCCCCACCGATACGATTACGGAAGACTACATGACCAGCATGAAGCTCCAAAGTTTAGGCTATCGGGTGAAATACCTCAACGAAGCTCTCTCCGCCGGCATGTCTCCCGAAACCATTAGTGCTTACGTCAACCAGCGCCTACGCTGGGGCCAGGGCACACTGCAAATGTTGTTTGTGGGGGGTAACTGTTTTACCGTGCCCAATTTGCGACTCAGTCAGCGTTTTGCCCACGCCTTGAGCATTGTTTATTGGTTTTTGGCACTGTCGCGGGTCATTTGCCTCTTGGTTCCGCTGACGTTTCTGCTGTTCGGCACCGCACCCCTGCGGGCGACGATTAACGAGATTCTCTACTTCTACTTGCCCTACTACATTGGGAATGCCTTGAGTTTCGCTTGGTTTACCGAGGGGCGGCGTTCAGCGTTTTGGTCTGATGTCTATGAAACCATTCTGGCTTTTCCCATGGCAATTACGATTGTGCGCACGATAATTCAACCTCGCGGCAAAACTTTTAAGGTGACCCCCAAGGGGATCATTGATCCGCACCGCATTAATCCCAATTGGCCGCTCATCCGCCCCCTGTTAGTCGTGGCTGCCCTCACCCTGTTGGGCCTTTTCTGGCGTAGCCGCCCTCTCCAGGACACAGTTGTGAACCCAGATAGCTTGGCAGTCAATATCTTTTGGAGTGTCTATAACTTAGGGTTGTTGCTCATCTCAATCATGGTGGCCATTGATGTGCCGCAGCGACGCTTTACCCGTTTTGATCGCCGTGAATCTTGTGCTCTACTGGCACGTTCAGAAAACTGCCAGGTAAAGTTAGACGGCAAATCCTTCACAGGTTATACCACTGACATGAGTGAAGGCGGTGCCCGTCTCCATTTATGGTCTGAAGATTTCTCCAGTCAAGAACTGGCTGCCTGTCTTAGGGGCGCTAAAGGGTATTTGTCCTTTTTGCCGCCGGGGGAGCTAGCAGACCTAACGCTAGAAGTTACTGTTCGCTGGTGTGTCCCCTTGCGCCCGGAATCTGCCCAAGGGAAAGGAGGAAGAGTAGCCGTAGGCCTTCTGTTTTCAGAACTGTCCTTGGCGCAGCAGCGCCGCTTGATTCCCTATCTCTACTGTCAGCCTAGTCAATGGCAAGAAGTGCGTGCTCCTGAGCTAAAAACCGCTTGGGCCATGCTCCAAAGTCTCTTTCGATTACATCCCTTAGCCGAGAGCCGCTAGCTATTGAGAAGTGTGAGGAGGTTTTGAATCGCCAGACTGGTGTTCTGAATTGCTGCACGAATGTTGGCATTTTTCGGTTCAGCTTGCAGCAGATAGGCCAAGCTAGATTGGAGATAGGTGAGCGCCATCTGCACGTTGGGATCGATGGGTTGGTAGGTTTGAGAGGGATATGGCTGCCCATAACTGGGATAGCCAACGGAGTGCTCGTAGTGCGCTCCCGGATACCCCTGGGAGTAGTCATAGGTGGGATAGGGATAGCCGATAGAGTGCTCATAGTTCGCCGCCGGGTACCCTTGGGAGTAGTCATAGTTGGGATAGGGATAGCCAACGGCGTGCTCGGAGTTCACCGCCGGATACCCTTGAGTCGCTTCACCAGGTGGCGCAGGGTCAGGAGAGGCTGGGGCTGCAACCCCAGGTACTGATGGCGCCGGGGATAAAGTCACAGTCTGTTCTTTGTCCGCCGGTTCGTCCGTAGGGGAGGGCATGGGTGTTGCTTCAGCACCACGGGCTTTAGGGGCAATCAGTTCTGTGGCCTCGAGGATTTGGGTAGGAGCGCTGTCAATTTCTCCCATACGTTCTCCCCGTTTGTAGGCACTGATCTGGCTGGGACTCTCAGCGGTCTCTTTTTCCTCCTTTTTCAGCCACACCAGAAAGTCCGAGGCACTGTAGGTGACTTCTCCCCCTAGGGTACGAATAGCTACAAAGCCATTGGCGACACTGACGCTTTGAACGGGATACCAAGTGCCCCGGTAGAGAATCATTGCGTCCATGGCGAGGGAGCTGCCCCCCGAAAGAGCATTGCGTCGCTTCCCCCGTGCCCAGCGATCTTTCCAGAGCACGCCTGCTTCGGTGTATTGCACAACATAGCCTTCAGGAACAGTGCGATGTTCATAACGCAAAAAGCCGGGGGTTTGGGCAACACCCACTTGAAAAATTCCGTAATCCACCATTACTTCTTGAACGAGAGGCCGATAGGGGGAGGCATCCCGTACTTCAATGGCAAGGGTGGGGGCATCTATTTTCACCCGAGCAACTATGCCATCCCGGTAGGAAATTAACTGAACTTCATCAAATGTTGTTTCCACGCGCAGGTGCCGATTCGAGAGCATTCGCGAATTGTGCTGAATCAAATCTTTAATAAATTGGTCTATTAATTCGCGATCGCCCATCGTTGTTGCTTTGAATCACGGCAAGAAAATTGCCCGCCCCTGCGCCTGCGATGCCCTCTTATTTCTAGTATATTCCCTATCAATTCCTGTCTATAAAGAGCCTTGATGGATGCCATTGGCGAGATGAACCTTTCTTTGCGGCGCGGCCACCTGGGAGTTGGGGAAGACTATTGCGGTCAGCTTAAAACTAAAGGCCTGCTGCAAACAACAGTAAATCTACGGATTAAAGTCCTGAAAATACTCCCGTAACCGCTGCAAGGCCCGACCCCGATGACTCACCTGTTGTTTTTCCCTCGGACTCATCTCAGCAAAGGTGCGCTGATAGCGAGGTACCCAAAAAATCGGATCATAGCCAAAACCGTTCTGACCACGGGGTGCCGTTAAAATCTCACCTAGGCAACGTCCTTCTGTAGTAAAAGCAATGGTGCCGTCGGGACGGGCGAGGGCAATGGCACAGATGAATTCAGCCGCGCGATCGCTCACACCGATCATTTCCCGCAACAGACGCTCAATGCGTTCAGCATCCGTGGCCCCATAGCGAGCCGAATAGAGGCCCGGTGCTCCTTGGAGGGCACGAACCGCCAATCCCGAATCGTCGGCGATCGCCCACTCTCCCATTTGCCGGGCAGCAATACTGGCCTTCAAACAGGCATTGCCCACAAAGGAATCGGCTGTTTCAGCAATCTCAATCGTGGGGGGCAGGGGCACTAACTCCCCAATCCACGGCTCTAACCAGCTTTGAAACTCTTTGACCTTACCGGCGTTGTGACTGGCTAAGACAGCTCGGGCAAGAATGGACATGGTTTAGGGACGACGCTGCAACTGGATATGATCTTGCCGCAAACTGACATCGAAGTGCTGGAGAAAATCCTGCCCTAAGAGTCCAAGGGTCATCTCAGGCCCGGCCACGGCAACAGGCAATTGCTTACGCTGGAATCCCCCAACGCTGATGGATTGGATATACACGACCGGCAATATCACTTGACCATTGGCTGTATGGAATAGCCGATTATCCACCACCTGCGCAGGGGTAATGCCTAAGGCCCGTGCCATGGGTTGCGTAATTACGGTCATACTGGCGCCCGAATCCACAAGCATCTCAACGGGCAGGCGTTGATTTAATATCACTTGAATCACGGGAATGCCCCCTTCTCGCCGGCGGATAGGGACAATGCCCCCAGGCTGAGGAACCGCGGTTGCCGTTGGCGGAGCAGGGGTTCGGGGTTGTTGTTGCAGTTGTAACAATTCTTGCCGATAACGAGCAAGGGCTGGCGCTTCCTGGGGATGGGCGCGAATCAGCCGATCGAGAATTCTCACGGCTGTTGCCCAGTCTTGGTTGGCGATCGCCCGATAAAAACTTTCTGGTAGCGCCACCGCCGGCACCCCCTTGGCCGGGGCAATCAGGAACACCATCCCCGCCAGTGTTGCCAGTGCCCAGTATCCGTAATGTTGGGTCATGAGTTTCTTCGTACCCTAGGATCAATAGTAGCGAGAGAACCGCCGGCTATTCCAGACTGGCCATGAGCACGCAACCTTCGCCGCAACTGAGTCCTGAAGACTATTTGGAATGGGAAGCCCAAAGTGGCGTTAAGCACGAATATATCCATGGCCAAGTATCTGCAATGGCCAGAGCTAGTGATGCCCACGTTACCCTAGCCTTGAATTTGGCCACCCTCCTACGACCCACTGTGCGGCAGCGGGGTTGTCGTCTGTACATGTCAGATATGAAAGTGCGGCTTGAGCAGCGAAATTGCTTTTACTATCCTGATTTGTTGGTGACCTGTGACCCACGGGATCAGCAAACACCGCTCTATAAATCCTTCCCTTGCTTGGTAATTGAGGTGCTTTCTCCCTCAACAGAGGCCTTTTTATGGGTTTGGCAGGCCTACTCTCCTCCAGAAGATTGGGTTGAATTCAAGAGCATTGGCTGGCAAGGCCACATATCGGGTATTTATGAGGATGTCAGCCTAGAATTGTAATCTCAATCAAAAGTTGGTGTGAATCGCCTCCATCGGGCACGCAGCCACACATTGCTCACAGACAATGCAGCGGGAGCGGGTAAATTGCAGCTGAAACGTCTCTGGATGTAGGGTCAGCGCCTGAGTGGGACATACCCCTGTACAGAGGCCACAGTGGACACAGGCCTGCTCATCAATGACAATTTCGCGGCTGGCAAGGGAAACCTCAATATTCTGCTGCCGCAGCCACTCTAGGGCAGCTTCCATTTGATCAATATCGCCGGCCAGCTCTAGAACCAGTTTCCCCACTTGGTTGGGCGCCACTTGGGCACGGATGATATTGGCCGCAATGTTAAAGTCCTTGGCCAAGCGATAGGTGACGGGCATTTGAATCGTCCGTCGGGGGAACGTCAGTGTAACCCGCTTTTTCACTGGTTGAAACGCCCAAACCGCTGTATCTTTAGTTTGGCATATTCATCCAATTTGAAGACCCATGCTCTCCAGGGGGCGATCGCGCAAGCCTGCCCTGCTCTTAAACCAAGGATTTTAAGATTGGGAAGGGGTGGGGAAAATCTCGCCAAGGCGTCCAATGTTCAGGGGAGTGTTGGGAAAGTCTATTTGGGTTAAACGGCGGATCAGCTGCACACTGGCAAAGTTTTGGTCAATGTGAGGAACCCCTTTGGCATCGAGGCGCACGGGAATGACTTTTCCTTGAATGAAGCGACCAGAACCGTCCAGTTCCACATCGAGAATGAGGGATTTACCCAGTGCACCGGCGCTGCTGAGGGTTTGATAGCCAACAAAGTTTCCTAGGGAGTAGGCAATGAGGCGACCTTTGTACAATTCCAAGGCACGGGGGACATGGGGGCCATGCCCTAGGATTAAATCGGCGCCGTTGTCTATCATGGTGCGGGCAAACTGCACCACATTGCCGCGGTCTTCGCCGTAGAAGTACTCCGTGCGATCGCGGGTGTGAATCTGATCGCTGCCTTCGGCACCGCCATGGAAACTGACAATGACAATATCCGCGTTTTGCTTGGCTTTTTGAACGAGGGCAGCACTGCTTTTGAGGTCTTGAATGCGGTTCTGGCCATGGTAGGTGGCAAAGCCGATAAATGCTGTTTTCAGGCCATTGGCTTCAAGGTAGGTAATTTGATTGAAATCCCCAATGGCAGTCATGCCGGCCGCGTTGATGTGGCGAATCGTATCGCGAAATCCCTGCTCATTAAAGTCGTAGCTATGATTGTTGGCAATGTTGAGGACATGGAAACCGGCCTGGCGCAACACCTGCGCATAACCGGGGGGCGAGCGAAAGGCAAAACTGCGACCGCTACTGGTGTTTTTGAAGGGATGGGGATAATCGGTGAGGGTACCTTCGTAGTTGCCAAAGAGGAGATCGGCCCCCTGCAGATAGGGTTTCACAGCAGCAAAGAGCTTTTGCGGATCCGCAGGCAAGCGGTTGCTGGGAAAATTGGTGCCAAGGACAATATCGCCAACGGCTTTAATCCGCAAACGGCGATCGCTAGGGGCAGGGGGAATCAAAACCGGCGCAATGGCGGGGCTAGGTTCGGCAACGGGCGGCGCATCCACCCTTAGTTGATTTTGCAGCGTCAGAGCCAGAGTACCACTGCCGGCGATCGCCAGCACACCGAGGACAAAGGCATTCACTGCGTGGGGGGAGGAAGCAGTGACAGGGGGTGCATGATCTGTGCTTGCCCGCGGTTGAACAGGGGGGGTGGAGGGCAGAGTCTGCCGCAGGTCAATGGTCTGTGTCCATTCTGGCCATTCTTCGCCAACTAGCCGAGCATGGAGCCGCACACGCAAAATTCCTTGGGGCGCTAACTGCTTGAGACCGCGGGAAACAAAGGCAGCACAGGCGTGGGGTGGGAGCGATCGCGCTGCTTCAAACATAATCTGTAAACAGTCGCCCCGTCGTCGCACAAGGGCACGCACCCCCTTGGCCTGAAGCGTGCGGTTCATCAAATCGGCAATGGCCTCTGCTTGACCCTGCCGTGCCTGCTGCCAAATCAAATCAAGGGAAGCGGTCATGACCAAAGAAACCTCAGGCGATCGCGAGCAAACCTGTGGTTATTCTATGGGAAGTCAGCAATCTTGAAAGTTAGTGTCAGACCAATTTGACAAACGTCACGCAGAGGTTTCTTGGGTATGCAAGGCTCGCAACAAATCATGGCGGCTAATAATGCCCACCAGCTCCCCTTGGTCATCCAACACCGGCAGGCGACTGATGTGATGATTGACCATGAGGCGAGCCGCTTCGGAGATCGGCGCATCCACGTGGATGGTGTGGGGATGGGGCGTCATCACATCCTGTACCTGTTGACCCAGGGTTTTCTTGAGGTGTTGATGAAAAGACTCCGGTGACTCAAAGTAAATGATGCTTCCTAGGAACGTGATGTACAAGGGGGGTTCTAGGGGCGCTTCCCGTACAATCAGGTCAGCTTCAGACACCAATCCCACTAGTTTACCTTGGTCATCCACCACGGGAAGGCCGCGCACTTGTTTTTCTTCCATGAGGCGAACCGCCTCAGAAATCGGCGCATCGGCACGAATGGTAAAGGGGGTGGGGGTCATGTAGTCACGGACAAGAGCGGGCATAGTTAACCTAGGGAATGGGAGGACAGTTCGAGAGGATGATAGTCGCCATGCATTGCCAAATCGGGGCGGAGGCTCTGGGCATGGCGCAAATAGGCATGGTAAATCGGTTGATCGGGGTTGGGGGTGTTGAAATAAATCAAGCAGCGGATACAGCGGGGTAAGCCTCCCTCCACGTGCATTTGCTGGACATCGAGAAGGGGAATGTTGCGCCAATGGGGGCATTCCCGGGCGATCGCTGCCGGAAAAATCTGGTCTAGGTCACGGGTTACAGAAAAAGTAACACTGATGACTTCTGAAAAATCGAGGGCATTACGCCGTTCAATCTCACCGAGGAGTTCCAAAACTGCCTCACGGATTGCTGGAACTGAATTTTCAGTGGCGGTAGTTGCTCCACGAATTGCTCGGACGCGCCAGCCCACAGGTTACTCCTCCATTAAGACATCCGCAAGGGTACTGTATCCAGCTTAGGGGCGATAGAGCCAGAGGGGAAGTCCATTGGTGGCCATTTCAAATTCCAGCCAGTCTAAAGCCGCCTGCCACGGAAAGAGAACTTGTTCCTGCTGGCGCGGAAACAGTCGAGCTAAGGGGGACTTGGGTTCTTCAATGGTTTGCACCTTGGTTTTTTCCGGGTCGAGTCCTGCAAGTTCCGCCAGCCAGCGACGGGCATCCTCTTCGGTGCCTAGACGATCCACAAGTCCGAGGGCAAGGGCTTGCTCCCCCGTAAAGACACGGCCATCGGCAAAACTACGCACGGTTTCCACATCCAAATTGCGCCCCTCGGCCACAGTCTGGACAAATTGGTGATAGCTGGTGTCAATGAGGTCTTGGAGAATGCGGATTTCTTCCTCAGTCAGGTCGCGATCAAAAGCAAGAATGTCTTTATAGGGGCCAGACTTGATCACCTTGAATGAGATCCCCACCTTGTCGAGGAGCCGCTGGAGATTGTTGCCCCGCAGGATGACACCAATACTGCCCGTAATGGTGCCGGGGTTGGCCATGATGTGCTGTGCCCCCATACCGATATAGACTCCCCCAGAGGCGGAGATATTGCCAAAACTGGCCACGATTTTCATTTTTGGCTGCAAGCGCTTGAGGGCGGCATAGATTTCTTGGGAGTCCCCCACGGTACCACCGGGACTGTCAATGCGCACCAGCAGCGCCGGGTAGCGCCGTTGTTCAATAGTTTTCAAGGCCTTGAGGACACGGCGACGGGTGCCTCCAGCGATCACCCCTGTAATTTCCAGGCGAGCAATTTGACGATGGTAACCCCGGGAAAAAGGCCAAGGCATAGGCAGCAATCAGTTCAGTGACAATTGGCTCAGATTTCTAATCTAGCAAGGTTCTAGGAGGCAGAGGGCGGTAGCTGCTTCACCATGGCTGCTGAGAGTCCCTCTGTGCCATTGCCGATATACCACAGGGCTGCCGCTGCTTCGGCACGGGTGACGGGTTTCTGGGGCTGGAGCAAGCGCGTTTCTCCCCAAACGCGACGAATGTTTGAGAGATCTCCTGCCAAGTAGTCAGCAGCTACGGCATTGATGGCGGGGGGAGCAATCCGTTGACTGTCCTTGAAGCCCCAGGTTTGCTGAATGCGATCAATCGTGCTGGGGCTGAGCCGCCCCCGCTGATCGAGGGGCACTTTCCATTGCAAGAGGGTTTCGCGGGTCAGGGGAGCCTCGGGACGAAAGAAGGCACCCCCCTCCCCACTGAGGGGACTGGGTAAAAATCCCGCCATTGCCAGCCCTTGAATGTAGGGAAAGTCGGGATGGTCAGGGGGGACATCCTGAAAGACTGGCGTATCGTTGCGGTTGCCAAGGCGGATTTGCCGCGCGGGGCGATCGCTATAAAAGCGGTTGTAGGTGGTCACCAGCCAGCGGACAAACTGACCGCGACTGATAGGGGTATTGGGTTGCAGGCGATCGCCGGGGGTGCTGAGGACTCCCAGTTCTGCTAAATCGCGAACAGCAGGCTGTAGAGGAGCAGGAGTATCCTCTAAATCGGTAAAGGTTTGGGGTGAGGTGGTGTGGGATTGGGGAGGAGGAGGGGCGGCGGTGAGGGGGGTGTAGGCCACGGTGAAGGTTGTGAGGTTATTTTCCGGCACGGTGTTGATGGTAACATGCACTTCCAGTTCAGAATTGCGCCCCTTGAGGCTGACGGTATTGTCGGCCACCTGCTGCTCCACCAGTTGCCAGCCCGATTCTTGAAATTGCCGTGTGTAGAACTGCTGAATGGCGATCGCCGGTGCCCTTACTTGCCAGCGAGTTTCCGTGGTCTGCGGTGCCCCCGCTTGCGGCTGCGTACTCACAAGGATGGCATCGGGAAATCGCAAATTCGCCGGCAGCGTTGTTGTCGGTGCCGAAGGGGGCGTGGCCGGGGGAGGATTCCCCGCCCATTGCTCCGCATTGGGATCAGCGGCAAACCAATTTTGCAGTCCACTACCCTGGCAACTCCCGAGAAGCAGGGCACTCAAGAATAGAAACATCCATCCCAATGGGCGCGATCGCTTCAACGTTCTCTCACCCTCAACTGGCCGCCTCTTTGCCTAGGACTGATTTCAGTCGCCACAGGAGAAATGTCTGCCCCAACTCCAAGGGCAGGGGGGTTACCCCTTCAATGCAAGACTGTACCCAACCGTCACCCCAAGACCACTCCTGCCAGCCCTCAATGGCCTGCCGCAGCACTAGGACTAGTCGCTCTGCCGTGAGCAGTTCCACGCGATGTTCCAGTTTTAACCACAGGAATTCACTGGTGAAGGTCTCCCCCACTTGCAGGCGATCGCCTCTTGTCTGAAGCTGGAGGGGCCACAACCAGCGGCGTAGCTGGGCTGGCTGCGTCAAGTAATCCCGCAGTTGGTCTGCACTGGCTGCCACTTCAATGCGCAAATGGCTGGACTGAAATGTTCCTAGCATTGCTTTTCCTGAGCATCCTAAGAAGAGAGGTACGTGTAGCTGCGCAAGCTCCGCTCGTAGTTTTCTAAGAGGTGCTGCGCTTCCGCCAGGGTAATTTGCTGTTCTGCAAGGGCAGCCTCGGCTCGACGGCGGATTTTTTCCAATAGGGCATCCCCTTGGTACTGCACATAGCCAAGGACTTCTTGCATTGTATCCCCCCGCACTAAATGCTCAATTTCATAGCCCTTTGGCGTCAGACGAATATGCACAGTGTTTGTATCCCCAAATAGATTGTGGAGATTGCCCATGATCTCTTGGTAGGCACCGTTGAGAAAAAGGCCGAGGTAATAGGGTTCGTTAGGACGAAAAGGATGGAGTTCTAAGACCGATTTCACATCCCGCAGATCAATGAACCGGTCAATTTTGCCGTCGCTGTCGCAGGTGAGATCGGCAAGGATGCCCCGCTCTGTGGGTTCTTCATCAAGGCGGTGAATGGGCATGATGGGAAACAGTTGATCAATGGCCCAGCTATCGGGCACCGATTGAAACACCGACAGATTGATGTAGTAGATGGAAGCCATGATTTTCTCAAGATCTTCTAGATCATCGGGCACGTATTCCTGCTGACGGGCAATGTCGAGGATTTTGGCACAGCAGGCCCAAAAGAGACTTTCTGCGCGCGCCCGCTCTGGTAAACTCAAGTAGCCAAAGTTAAAGAGGCTAATGGCTTCCCCCTTAAATTGCAGGGCATCGTTGTAGGCCTCTTGGTAGTTATTCTCGTCAATCGTTTGGTAAGTTTCGTAAAGGTTGCGGATAATCAGGTGCTCCTCCTCCGTGGCAGGTTCGGGGGTAATTTTGGGCACTTCACTGACCCCCAAGACATTGAAAATCAATACCGATTGATGGGAGGCAATGGCGCGGCCACTCTCACTAATCAGGATGGGATCGGGAATGCCCCGCTGTTGACAGGCGTCCTTAATGCCAGCGACGACATCACTGGCGTAGTTTTGCATGCTGTAGTTTTTCGAGGCATGGAAGTTAGTTTTCGAGCCGTCGTAGTCCACCCCCAAGCCACCGCCCACATCCAGGTAGTGCATATTGGCGCCGAGGCGCACCAGTTCGCCATAAATTTGCCCCGCCTCGCGAATGGCATCCTTAATGACGCTAATGGCCGAGATTTGCGAGCCAATGTGAAAGTGCAACAGTTGCAGGCAATGGAGCATTCCCGCTTCCCGCAGTTGTTCAACGGCAGCTAGGATTTCTGGCACGGTCAAACCAAATTTGGCGCGATCGCCAGCGGAGGTGCCCCAGCGTCCTACCCCTTGGGTACTGAGTTTTGCCCGCACGCCCAAAATGGGTTCAATCCCCAAGGTTTGGCTAACGGCGATGACTTCCGCCACCTCTTCCGGCTGTTCAAGGACGATGATGGCCGTGTGGCCAAGGCGGCGGGCAAGAATTGCCGTTTCAATGTAGGCGCGATCCTTATAGCCGTTGCAGATGAGCAGGGCGCCGGGGGTATTGAGCATTGCCAAGGCAATGAGCAGTTCCGGCTTAGAACCCGCCTCTAGACCAAACTGGTGGGACTGGCCAAAGTGCACGAGGGCTTCAATAATGTGGCGCTGTTGATTGCACTTGATGGGAAAAACCCCCTTGTATGTGCCCTGATAACCATAGCGGGCAATGGCGCGGGCAAAGCAGGCATTTAGCCGCTCAATCCGATCCTCGAGAATATCGGAAAATCGCAGTAGCAACGGCAGGCCAATGTTGCGCTGCTGGAGCGCCTGCACCAGTTCGTAGAGATCCAACGACCCCCCGCGATCGCCCTTGGGAGAGACGGTGACATGGCCTGCGGCATTAATGCCAAAATAGGGTTCGCCCCAGCCCTGAATGCGGTAGAGCTGCTCGCTGTCCTCAATTGTCCAATTGCTGGTTTTCGTAACGGTCAATGCCATCGTGGGTGACACAGCAGCCATAGTGCGCTGTGAATGCTCCGCTGATAAGCGGCTTCCCAATCCTGTTACCAGAGAGGGAGGCGGCATTCTCGCCTACTGCCAGGAACTTTTGCCTTTGCAGCACCCCAGGTCATTTCTGCCTGGGGGTTTTGGGTTGAAGTGGTTCATGCCAACTTCTGGCCTGTTCCCTACGTTTATAAGTCGGGTAATGCCAGGGCTTACAGGTTCAGTTGTACCTTGCCAAGCAGGCCTTATATCTGCCCGAATCCCCAGAAGTCTTTCTGGCGGGCAATAGTGCCATACTCGGTTAGGGAAACTATATCACACCCGCCGCTAACTAGGGAATGACGCTTCCCCTTCATTCGTAGGATATGCGTCGGCATTGCTCAAACCAAACCCTGCTGATCCTATACTTGTTTTTGCCGGTGGCACCAATGCAATTGCGGTTCCGCTTTTCAGAAGCGTTCGGCTGACATGGTAGCATTAGGGATCGCTTCCCCTACCGCTGACCGCCATGGCCTTCACGAAAATTTTGATTGCTAATCGTGGCGAAATTGCCCTGCGGATTCTACGCACCTGTGAAGAGTTAGGCATTGCCACCGTGGCTGTTTATTCCACCGTAGATCGCCATGCCCTGCACGTGCAACTGGCGGATGAGGCAGTATGTATTGGCGAAGCCCCCAGTAGCCGCAGCTATCTCAATATTCCCAACATTATTGCCGCTGCCCTTACCCGCCATGCTTCGGCAATTCACCCCGGCTATGGCTTTTTGGCAGAAAATGCCCGCTTTGCGGAAATTTGCGCCGATCACAAGATTACCTTTATTGGGCCAAGTCCTGCGGCGATGCGTGCCATGGGGGATAAATCCACCGCCAAAAAAACCATGCAACAGGTGGGGGTGCCCACTATTCCCGGCAGTGATGGTTTGGTGCAGGATGAGGAAACCGCGCGGGCGATCGCCCGCAAAATTGGCTATCCTCTGATGATCAAGGCCACCGCTGGCGGAGGGGGGCGCGGTATGCGCCTCGTGCGCTCTCCAGAGGAGTTGGGACGTGCCCTGAGTGCTGCCCAAGGGGAAGCGGAAGCCGCCTTTGGCAATCCCGGCGTCTATCTAGAGCGGTTTATTGAAAATCCCCGCCACATTGAGTTTCAGATTCTTGCCGATAGCTATGGCAATGTCATCCATCTTGGCGAGCGGGATTGTTCGGTGCAGCGGCGTCACCAAAAGCTCCTTGAGGAAGCTCCCAGCCCTGCGCTGACCCCAGAGTTGCGCGCCCAGATGGGGGCAGCCGCTATCACTGCTGCCAAGGCTATTAACTACGTCGGTGCCGGCACGATTGAATTTCTCCTCGACGGCCATGGCAACTTTTACTTTATGGAGATGAATACCCGTATTCAGGTGGAGCACACCGTTACAGAAATGATTACGGGACTCGATCTAATTGCTGAGCAAATTCGGATTGCCCAAGGGGAACCCCTCAGTTTGACACAAGAGCAGGTACAGTTGCGGGGACATGCCATTGAATGCCGCATCAATGCCGAAGACCCCGAGCGCAATTTTCGTCCCCATCCCGGTCGCATTAGCGGCTACCTGCCGCCCGGCGGCCCTGGGGTGCGGATGGACTCCCATGTTTACACGGACTATGAAATCCCCCCCTACTATGATTCGCTGATCGGTAAATTGGTGGTGTGGGGGAGCGATCGCCCTGCTGCCATTGCCCGCATGAAGCGCGCCCTGCGTGAATGTGCAATTATGGGGGTGCCGACCACCATTCCTTTTCATCAGCAAGTGCTGGATACGCCTGAGTTCCGCAGTGGCATTGTCTATACCAACTTTGTTGATAAGTTCATGACCACATTGGGCTGGAACGTTTAATGCCTGGACAAGGAAAATTACTGATTGCAGCGAGTGGTACCGGGGGGCATCTCTTTCCGGCGCTGGCAGTGGCAGAGCAATTGCCCGAATACGAGATCCATTGGTTGGGGGTGCGCGATCGCCTCGAACAGCAATTAATTCCACCCCACTATCCCCTGCATACCGTCAACTTTAGCGGTGTTCAGAGCAAAACCCCTTGGGCAAAGCTGCGCCCCTTGGGGCAATTGTGGGGGGCTTTTTGGCAGACGCGCCAGTTGTTAAAACAGGGAAACTTTCAAGGGGTATTTACCACCGGGGGCTACATTGCGGCGCCGGCCATCCTAGCGGCTCGCAGTTTAGGGCGGGTTGTCCTGCTCCATGAAGCCAACGCCCTACCGGGCAAAGTTACCCGCTGGCTGGCTCCTTGGTGTACGCTGGTTGCCTTGGGAACCTCCGCGAGTTTAGCCTACCTTCACTCCAAACGGCTGAACCTACGGGTCACCGGCACACCGCTGCGTCCCGATATTCTCCATCCCGGCAACTTGGCGTTACCGATTCCCAAGGAGGTGCCTCTGATTCTGGTGATGGGGGGCAGTCAGGGGGCTGTGGCCCTCAATCGCTTAGTGCGGGAAACAGTTCACGTGTGGCTTGAGGCCGGCGCTTGGGTGGTGCATCTGACGGGAACCAATGATCCAGAAGCCCAGAGCGTTCAGCATCCCCATTACTTGGTCTTTCCCTTCTTTGAACCCATGGGGCCACTGTTGCACCGCGCGAATATTGCCATTAGCCGAGCCGGCGCCAGTGCCCTGGCGGAACTCACCCTCACAGGAACGCCGGCGCTATTAATTCCCTATCCCCATGCGGCTGAGGATCATCAAACAGTCAATGCTAAAGTGCTGGTGAGTGCGGGTGCCGCTGAAATGATCCCGCAATCGGCATTGACGGGCGATCGCCTCGGACGGATCATTTTAGAATGGCTAGGGCAGCCGCAAAAATTACAAGCTATGGCAGAGAAGGCCCGCCAACTGGCCATGCCCCACAGCACTCAGCAGGTCGCTGACCTCATTCGCACACTGATGCCCGCCCCCTAGGAAATACGCTATGCCCATCCGTCTTCTGTTTGTTTGTTTAGGGAATATCTGTCGCTCCCCTGCCGCTGAAGCAATCATGCAAGACCTGATCAAAAAGGCTGGTTTAGAGCATGAAATTCAGTGTGATTCCGCTGGCACTAGCAACTACCACGTCGGCGATCCCCCAGATTCTCGTATGGTGATGACGGCACGGCAACGGGGACTGCACCTAACCCATCGAGCACGCCAATTCCACACTGCCGACTTTGAAGAATTTGATCTGATTTTGGCGATGGATCGGGAAAACTACTATGACATTTTACGCCTTGACCCTGAGGGGAAATACCGTGACAAAGTGCGGCTGATGTGCGAGTTTTGCCGTCACCACGACGCAAAGGAAGTGCCTGACCCCTACTACGGCGGTCGCCAGGGGTTTGAAAAGGTGCTAGATCTGCTCACCGATGCCTGCGCAGGCCTACTGGAGTATCTCAAAACCAACTATCCCCAGCTTCAGGAGCAGTGCTGATGGACTATCGCAGTGCCGGTGTGGACGTGGCCGCGGGTCGCGCTTTTGTCGAGCAGATTCGCCCCTTGGTGCAGCGCACGCAACGACCGGAAGTGGTGGGACAATTGGGGGGCTTTGCTGGGCTGTGTCAAATTCCCAAGGGCTACCGGCAGCCGCTTTTAGTGTCAGGAACCGATGGCGTGGGCACCAAGCTGAAAATCGCGCAGACGCTCAATCGCCACAATACGGTCGGCATTGATCTGGTGGCCATGTGCGTGAACGATGTCCTTACCTGTGGCGCTGAGCCACTCTTTTTCTTGGACTACATTGCCTGTGGGCGTCTGGCGCCGGAGATTATGACCGCTGTGGTCGCGGGTATTGCCCAGGGGTGTGAAGCAGCCGGTTGTGCCCTCTTGGGGGGGGAAACAGCAGAAATGCCGGGGTTTTATGCCGAGGGGGTCTATGACCTCGCGGGTTTTTGTGTGGGCGTGGTTGAGCAGGATCAGGTGCTGGATGGCACACAGGTACAGGTGGGGGATGTGGTTTTGGGATTGGCCAGTTCTGGGCTGCACAGTAATGGCTTTAGTTTAGTGCGCAAAATTGTCAGCGATCGCCGGCTCAGTTGGCAAGATCCCCCCTTTGGCAACACCCCCCTTGGTGACCTGTGCTTAGAACCGACCCGCCTCTATGTCCAACCCATTCGTGCTGCCTTAGGCCAAGGGATTCCCATTCACGGCATGGCTCACATCACTGGTGGGGGGTTGCCCGAAAACTTGCCCCGCTGCTTGGGGGAAGGGCGATCGGCAGAACTCGACCCGCAGGCTTGGCCCATCCCTCCCCTCTTTCACTGGCTAGGGGAAATGGGAAACGTCAGCCTAGGGGAACTCTTTAACACCTTCAATATGGGCATTGGTTACACCGTTGTTTTACCGGCGTCAGCAGTGGCAGCGGCTCAGGCCTGCTTTGCTGAGTGGGGCATTGAGAGCTGGCGGATTGGCACGGTTGTTGCGGGAACCGGTGAAGTGTTGGGATTACCGGCTGCTTAATCCATTCCTGTTTACCATCCAGCCTTTTGCCCACGCCTAGGATAAAGGTGCTGGGTGCGACCACAAACGGTTAAAAAAGTCATAGCTCCCTTCCTCTCCTAAGAGTTCCGAAAAGGGCTGTCTCAAGGGGCGCTCTTTGCGTTCCTAAAGGATGATGTCTAATCGTTGTTGACGCAGGGGCGAGAGCAAGTTTGAGCAGTTCCGCTTCACGGCGAAAGATTTCCACAGTTTGGCGTCGCCAATCGGCAATCCAGTACTCCTTGGCTAGATTGACGCTCATCCCGCTAACGCTATGCCTAACGGCAGGCTCACGCCAACGCGTATAGCAGGAGATTCCCCGTTCACCGAGTCTTGGCTAGGGTTCCCTCGACGCTTAGGAGAGGTGCCCCAAAGGACACCCCCGCCAGAACCTCTCCAGGGGCATTTTCAGCACGATGCGCCCCACCGCCTATACATATTCCAAACTTGACGACACACTATCTAGATCGTGGTCGATCTGCTTGGCCTGCTGCTTAGTTAGTTTTAGTTTGTACTTGTATGTCAGGGGTAGCATGGGTGCATCATAGCTTTTAGTCGCGACCGATTTTTGGTGCTAGCTCAATATATCCAGCAACAATCTGAGATTCACTGACTGCTGCTTGACCACTACCTAACCGCTTTGCGGTATAGGCGGAGCACTGCGGCGAATTTTGGTAGAGTTTGAGTTTGATCTGGCGATCGCGCCGTTCATTTTCTGCGCCCGAAGACAAAACCTCAATCACAAGGTCTGGTGCCCCCCGGACATGACTCGCGTCATCAATCAAGGCCGTATATTTTTCCATGCTTAGCCAGACGACATCTGGAATCACATCATTGCTGGCACTAAACATGACACCCACTCCCATGCAGGCACGACCGAGACCCGTTGCTTGTGACCATGCCTGAAGTTGGCTGTAAAAGTTTCCACAAATGGTTTGATGTTGCCAGTGGGGGGCACGGGTCACTAATAGCTCTCCATCAATAATTTCCTCCCAAAGTATTCGGGTACATCCACTAGCTCTAAAATTAAATACGCAATCAGTACCATGTATATCTGGTTCACGACACCATTCACACTCTTTGTAATCAATCAGTCTGTCGTGATTTACTGCCGTTCTCATATTGTTTTTCATACGCACGATTTTTTCTACCCCTTCAAACCGTCGTTCAACACTTCTGGTTGCAGACATGAGGACTATCCTCTAGTCATTTCTATGTACCCCCTATTCTAAGAAAAGTGCTATACACTATTCTTTCGGTAAAATGTGTTCAAGCCTCAGGATCACTGTGCTAGGGTGATAAATCTTGATGCTTTGGCACCACCAATCAGCCATCCAACAATTTTTTAGATTCCGAGTTTTTTGCGAGTTTTTTTAATGACTGATCACCGACTCATTGAAAGTTATCGCCGCCTCGGGCTTCCTATCGGTGCTTCTCTGGAAGAGATTAAAACAGCCTACCGTCAATTAGCGCGGCAATATCATCCCGATATCAATCCTGAAGTGCATCAAGATCAATTTGTCGCAGTACATGAGGCCTACCGCTATTTGCTTGAACATTGGCAGGATACAGATAACGGTGACGTGGCCAAGGATACTTCTACTCCAGCGGTTAGTGTAACGGTCAAAAGGACTCATGTATCTCCTTTGACCCCTGAACAGGAGCAGTTAAAACGTCAAGCGCACAAGCAGTGGCAGCTTTTTTTGGCAGAAGAACGATTTCCACGGGCGATCGCCCTTTTAGAAAATTTAGAACGACAACTGCCTGCGGACGAAGAAGTGTTTGCTTGGCAAGCAGAAACCTACTACCAGTGGGCTGTCAAATTGATTGATCAACGCAAGTCGTCATCGGCGCGAACCTACCTCAAGAAAGCTCTACGACTGAACCCCCATAATCAGCGCCTGTGGCGAGAGATCAATCGTCAGTTCGCTCGTCTCGAGCAGAGGTCACTATAACCAAGCGGCCAAGAGTGTGACCACGCCCAAACCCGTGAGGGCAAGCCAGATGAAGGCATTCGGTAAAGGCGTAGCAGGGGGCGGTGGTTCTTGAGGTTTTGGGGTGGCAGCCGATGGCTTTTTCAGGGAATGGCTGTAGGGGGATGTGTAGGAGCGATCGCCCACATGGGATAGGTCGGGAATTTCGCTATTCCATTCAGGCCGACGTTTTAATTGGGGGGCTTCCAAAATCGCCAGCAAGCGGCGACTTTCCTGCCGCGTGTAATGGTCGGAATGGCGTTGGAGTTGACGGCAGAGGCTCACGGCTGCCTCTTGATCCCCAGCAGCACTGTAGGCAACAACTAACCAGAGGCGAATTTCCCCCGCTTGCTTGGGGTTTCCCACCGCCAACGCCGCCGCCTGTCCGAGGAAAGCAACGGACTGTTGATAGTTGCCCCGCTCGAAGGCCTCTTGTCCCTGCTGTAAGAGAGCAACTACTCTATCCGTCATGGCTCAAACAAGGCAGTGCCGTGGCTCAAACGGAAAGCAGGGGAGCCACTCGTCAGTCAGCTGCAGATGGGCTGGATACAGTTGAGGGCCGGGGTGCAGGGGGAATACCCACAGCGCCATAGGTTTCTGCATGGGTTTGGTCATCTATCGGTCACCTAGGGAAATTTGCAAAGATGAGGGGCAAAAGTAGCTTTGCGCTCTCAGTTTAGACTGATTCCTCTTCTGCAACAACAATCAGTCCCTTTTTGATCAGGGCTTGCAGGTCAGCATTGTGGGTTTTGCAGTTGCGCCAGCGGCGTTCATCGACATTTTCATTGCGACCCGGCTGGAGGGTTACCGGCCCAAAAAAGCTATCAAAGCTCATGGGTTGTTCTAGGTGGCTAATCACAGTGAGCATGGCAGTAGAGGTTAGACAGACTCTCTAGACTCTCTACTTTCAGGATAAGGCTACAGTGGATCTACTGCCGAGTTGAGTGCTGTATGATTCTTACGCGGTTGAGTCGAGTCGGGATGGCGATCGCCCTAGGGGCACTGACAAGCTGTTCACTACGTCTGCCAAATCGCACCCCGCCCACTCCCAATCCTGCGGCATCTTTGCCTCCCCTTGCCCCTCCAGATCAACCCAATGGGGGTGAGAATTTCATTGCCAAGGTGGTTGCTGAGGCAGGGCCAGCGGTGGTAAGCATTGATACGCTGCGGATGCAACCCAGTGAAGAGGATGGTTTTCTCAATCCTTTTCCCATACCCGATGTGCCGGTACGCCAAGGTCAAGGCTCTGGGTTTATATTCACCCCCGATGGCAAGGTCATGACCAATGCTCACGTGGTAGAAGGCGCTAGTGCTGTGCGAGTCACACTGCCCGATGGTCGCCAGTACGCAGGCAAAGTGGTGGGTGCTGATTCCCTGACCGATGTGGCAGTGGTGCAAATTCAGGCTAAAAATTTACCCACCGTGCAACTGGGCAATTCGGATACCCTTGTGCCCGGCGAGTGGGCGATCGCCATTGGGAACCCCTTGGGGCTGAGTAACACGGTAACGGCCGGAATTATCAGTGCCACAGGGCGTGCCAGCAATGAAATCGGCGCTGCCGATAAGCGCGTGAGCTTTATTCAGACGGATGCGGCAATTAATCCGGGGAATTCCGGGGGTCCCCTCCTGAATGCCGCCGGTCAAGTGGTGGGCGTCAACACTGCCGTGATTTCCCAAGCGCAGGGTCTGGGCTTTGCCATTCCTATTAATACTGCCTATCGCATTGCTGAGCAGATTATCGCCACCGGCCGCGCCCAACACCTCTATTTAGGAATTCGCATGGTGCAATTGACGCCGGAATTGGCGGCCAAAATCCGTCAAGATCGCCCCACGTGGCGACTACAACAAAACCAAGGCACGCTGATCATTGGCATCGCTCCCAATTCCCCTGCAGCTAAAGCAGGCCTGCAGGCGGGCGATTGGATTGTCAAGATCAACACTATCAACCAGCCTACCCCCCAACAAATCCAAAGTGTTGTCGAGCAAACCAAGTTGGGAGAGAAAGTAACCTTGGAGATTCGGCGGGGCGATCGCCAGCAAACCGTTAGCCTTCAACCGGAGCCAATGCCGCCAGAGTTGTACCCCTCCTCTCAGCCAGAATAAGTTAGCGCCAAGCCTCTGGCAGCACTGTTTCTTCCGTAAACCGGCGACCACAATAGCTAAGGCGTCCGTTAAAAATGCAACAAACTCAATAGAGGTCGCTAAGGAGCGTTGGCAGCGGTTGGGAGTAACAGGGCGGCAAGGAGCTGAGCAACCATCAAAAAATCCCCCATTATGGGACGAGAACCACCTTCCCCTGCACTAGGCGTTGGCTGAGATAGCGGTGGGCATCCGCCGCTGCACCAAGGGGAAAGGTTTTATCCACAACAACCCGCAGCTCACCCCGATCCACTAGGGTGGCAACCTGCTCAAGAATTTTGCCCTGATGGGCAAGGGCATCACTCAACTCCATGAGTTGGGGGGTCAGCATGAGCGTGAGTTGAATCAAGAGGTTGCGTTGGCGGGCAATTTTCCAGGGGGTATCGGCTGCGGGTTCCAAGAGGGTGGCCAAGGTGCCATAGGGACGCACCGCTTTGAACGTTTCACTAAAGGTTGGGCCGCCCACAGTGTCCAGTGCTAGGTCAACACCTTTGCCCTCGGTCCAATCCAAGACCGCCTGTACCCAATCCGTGGTTTGGTAGTTAATGGCAAGGGCCGCTCCCAGACCTTCAACAAAACGCGCTTTGGCTGCAGAGCTAATGGTCGTGGCAACGCGGGCGCCAGATCGCCGTGCCAGTTGAATGGCCAGATGCCCCACCCCGCCCGCCCCGGCGTGAATGAGAACGGTTTTCGCTGTCGAGAGCACATTCAAAGGGGGCACAGCACCGCGATCGCCCAGGGCTTCCCAGGCGGTGATGACTGCTAGGGGCAAGGCAGCGGCCTCGATAAATGAGAGGGATTTGGGTTTGGGGGCAACGGCAATTTCCGGGACAACGGTATATTCGGCATAACAGCCCCCGCGATCGCCCAATCCGCCGTAGCAAAAATACACTTCGTCTCCCACTCGAAATCGCTGTACTGCTGCACCCACCGCCACAACTACCCCTGCCCCATCGCAGCCGAGAATTGCGGGCCGGCGATCGGGAAAAAAGGTGCCCCGCTGTCGCAACTTGGTATCAATGGGATTGACGCTGGCTGCCCGCAGTTGAATTTTGACCTCATGGGGCGTCTGAATCTCTGGCTCAGGCACCTCCCGCAGCACTAAAACATCGGGGTCACCGAATTCTGTGATGGCAATTGCTTTCATGGCGTCTTTCACCGTCTTCTGAGTCTTCCCTGCCCAAAACAGCAGAGTCCCTATACTAATCTAGTAAGATGTCAACCCTCCGGCGATGTCCTTTACACCATGAGTTTGCTCCACGTTACTGAGGTCTATGCTGGCTATATTCCCGATGTGGATATTTTACGGGGCGTCAATTTTCGTCTCGAAGCAGGGGAGCTGGTAGCAGTCATTGGCCCCAATGGAGCAGGAAAATCAACATTGGCAAAAACAATCGCCGGTTTGTTGACGCCGCGCTTGGGCACAATCACGCTTGCAGGGGAAGATATTACCTACTTGCGCCCCAATGAAATTGTCAAAAAAGGCATCGGTTACGTTCCTCAGATTGCCAATGTCTTTCGCTCCTTGACCATTGAGGAAAACTTAGAGATGGGCGCCTTTATCAAAAGCGGCAACCTCAAGGCTCTCAAAGAACGCGTCTATGACACCTTTCCCCGCTTGGCTGAGCGCCGACAGCAACGGGCAGGGACGCTTTCGGGGGGAGAACGGCAAATGCTGGCCATGGGTCGCGCCATGATGCTGGATCCGCAAATAATGGTCTTGGATGAACCCTCCGCTGCCCTCTCGCCGGCGCTGGTCAATGATGTCTTTGCCAAAATCAAGGAGATTAATGCCCAGGGCACGGCCATTATTCTGGTGGAGCAAAATGCGCGGAAAGCCCTTGCCATGTGCGATCGCGGGTATGTCCTAGAAATGGGCAAAGATCGCTATGAGGGACTGGGCAGCGAACTGCTCAATGACCCCAAAGTGGGGGAACTCTACCTCGGCATTGTGCGGGCAGAACCCTAGGCAGCAGGGCTAAAAATGGCGGTTTCGAGGGCAATTAAGCTCTTTTCCAAATCATCATTGACAATTTGCACGTCAAATTCTGAGGCAGCGGCAATTTCCGTTTCCGCTTGGGCTAGGCGGCGGGCGATCGCCTCCTCACTGTCCTGACCGCGGCTGCGCAGGCGGTGTTCCAGTTCAGTGAGGGACGGGGGCAGAATGAAAATGTGGCGCGCTTGCGGGTAGGATTGGCGAACTTGGCGCGCCCCCTGCAGCTCAATTTCAAGGATGACCGTCTTTCCCTCTTCAATAAGCTGGAGCAGCGGATCCCGTGGGGTGCCGTAGTAGTGACCCGCAAACTCCGCCCATTCCAAGAGCTTACCCGAAGCAATCATTCCCTTAAATTCTTCCATAGACACAAAATAGTAATCCACCCCTTCCACCTCCGTGGGGCGCGGCGGACGAGTGGTCGCTGAAACCGAAAGGGCAAGCTCAGGGTGTCGCTGCCGCAGTTGGCGCAGGAGCGTTCCTTTGCCCACACCACTGGGGCCGGTAATCACAATGAGTTGTCCGGGCTGGGGCGTTGCAGTGGTCATAGTTCCATCGGGGAGAAACTTTCTAATCCTACTCTGTCTGCTCAGGGTTTTATCATTAAAGGCAGCGTGGTTGAGGAATGGCCGTGAAGATTCATTTGCCTAGTGAGAGCGAAAATGCCCGTATTGAGATGCTGCCCCTCATTGATGTGGTTTTTTGTATCCTCACGTTCTTTATTTTGGCGGCGGTGAGTTTAACGCGGCAGCAGGCCATTACATTGAATTTGCCCCAAGCCAGCACCAGTCAAGCCCAGTCCCAAAAGATGCTGGTGGTGAGCATTGATCCGGCAGGACAACTCTTTGTGGACAAAGACCCCGTCAACCGCAGTCAACTCTACGAACGCCTCGCCACGTATTTGAAAACCAATCCGGCGGGGATGGTGATTTTGCGGGCGTCCCAGGTGGTGAGCTACAACGAAGTCATCCAAGTCTTAGATCTGCTGCGCTCAGTGGGGGGTAGCCGTGTTGCCCTGGCAACCCAACCTGTCGAAAAACCCGTTCTCAGTACGGAGCCAAGCCCTCTGCCCTCACCACCGGCCACAACTCCCAATCAGACGACTCCAACCCAATAGGGTGTAACAGTGGAAACGATTCCAAGCATTCCTGCTGCTCCAGCGGGCTTTCGCTCCGGCTTCATTGCCCTAGTGGGTCGCCCCAATGTGGGTAAGTCAACGCTCTTTAACCATCTGTTGGGGCAAAAGGTGGCCATTACCTCCCCTGTGGCGCAAACTACCCGCAATCGCCTGCGGGGCATCCTAACCACGGCCACGGCGCAGTTTATTTTTGTGGATACGCCGGGTATCCATAAGCCCCACCATCGGCTCGGTGAAGTGCTGGTGCAGAATGCAAAGGGAATACTCAATCGGGTGGATGCGATTGTGTTTGTGGTGGATGCTGCCAGTCCACCCGGTCGGGGCGATCGCTACGTTGCAGATCTCTTGACAACGACCCAATCTCCCGTTCTTGTGGCCATCAATAAAATTGACCTCCTCGCAGAAGGGGAGCGCGAACCGCGGCAACAGGACTATCAAAGCCTCGGCCCTTGGCCGGCCTATCCCTGCTCAGCTTTGACTGGAGAGGGGGTAAGTCTGCTGCAATCGGCAATCGAGGAGCAGTTGCCCCTTGGCCCCTATTACTATCCGCCGGAGATGGTCACCGATCAGCCGGAGCGATTCATCATGGCGGAATTAATTCGCGAGCAAATTTTGCACCACACCCGCGAGGAGGTTCCCCATTCGGTGGCGGTGACGATTGAACAGCTACAGCAGGAGCGCCACCTGACTCGTGTCCACGCGGTGATTTACGTGGAGCGTCCCAGCCAAAAGGCCATCATTATCGGCCAAGGGGGTCAGTTGCTCAAACAAATTGGCACCGCTGCCCGCCAAGAAATGGAAACCCTCATTGGTGGCAAGATTTATCTAGAGCTGTTTGTGAAGGTACGCCCCCGCTGGCGACAGGATCGGCTGCGCTTGGCAGAGTTGGGCTATCGGATTGAGAAGGATTGAGCAATGCCGTCGCGCATCCTACGAATGGACGGGAAGCGTTATTCCCTAGTTAGCGGCGGATAGGATATGGTTTTTCTAGCCATGTATGGCACTATTGCCCGCCAGAAAAGACTTCTGGGGATCCGGGCAGATATAAGACCTGCTTGGCAAGGTACAACTGAACCTGTAAGTCCTGGCATCACCCGATTTATAAACGCAGGGAATAGGCCAAAAGTTGGCATGAACCACTTCAACCCAAAACCCCCAGGCAGAAATGACCTGGGGTGCTGCAAAGGCAAAAGTTCCCGGCGGTAGGTGAGAATGCCGCCTCCCTCTCTGGTAACAGGATTGGGAAGTCGCTTATCAGCGGAGCATTCACGTGAGGGATATAGCATTGCGAGTGGACAGGGTAGAACCAATGGGTTCCTTGGGGACGCGTTTAAGGCCTTGCGCGATCGCCATTGCCTAGGGGTGCCCCCAACGATATTGACACCCAAGAGGATGCCCAGTTTTTAGTGCGCCCTCCACTTCTTCCCCAAAATGAATTCTCGGCGTTGAAAGCGGGGGATGTCTCCACACCGCCATTGGAGATACGAGTAGCAGATATGAACCCACCGAAGGCACCTTTGGCCCTCCGGCCGAGGAGGATGTCCAGAACTTGAAAACTGGCTCTGGGCTAGCCCAGGTGATTGCTTTTGTCACGTTCCCCTTGGGGGCGTATTCGAGCGATGCCCTTGTGGCCAGCTCAACAGCAGCGAATTGTTCAGGCCAAAGACGGGGCGGATGCTTTTGCCATGGCGGGCTATTGGTACAACACCCTAATAACTGGCCAAACCACGGCCGGTGCAACCGCAGAATGCCCAAGTCCGGCAAAAATGGCAAGCTTTCCTACAGTCTCCCGCTGTCCAGTTGATCCATGGGGCAATCAACCCCTCTCGTTCCATTCGCTGAGGAGAAGTCTGCCAGCCATTGATAGAGGTCAGGAATGTTGACGTTGGGCTGAAGTAGATCTTCTTTTAGGTGCATGAGAACCTTGGCCAAGGGTTCGGCGCGATCGCGATACTCAGCAACACTGGCCAATAGATCCGCAAACACCTGTTCTTCAATTAGGGCACGCGGGGGTGGCTCAGCCGTTGCATTGCGGTAGGTTTGGTAGGCCACAGGCGTTGCTGCAAACCCCAAACGAAAAATAAAGGCATGGGAGGCCTCCTGGAGTTGCCCTTGGAGCGATCGCACAGCCAACTCACTGCGCTCAAACCCCACTTCTCCCCGCAGGGTAACTTCCACAATTGCCTCCGCCATCTCTTCCCGATGTCGCCGCACCAAGTCCTGAAGTCGGCGCTCCACCTGGGTCACGGTATCACTGGGGCTGAGGTTGAGGCTGTAGCGATAGATAGGGCGCTGCCAGTAGTCTTGCTTGAGTTCTGCCTGAGGTGGGCCATTGTCGAGGGTAACCAGCAGCACCCCGCGCGGATTTTGCTGTTGATTTTCCTGAATTGAGTTGGCCTCAACGGCGCCGGGGTTAAAAATCCAGTCCTCAACGGCATAGTGGCGATGGATATGCCCTAGGGCAAGGTAGTCCACCCCCGCTTGGCGCAGGGGGAGAAGTTCTTCATAGCGCAATGCCCCTTGGTAGCGGGAGACTTGCCCCTCAAGGCCATGGTGAAAGAGCATAATTGTGGCTCTAGGTCCTGGCGGCAATGCCTGAATTTGGCTGGCAAGCTGTTGAATGGCACGGGGAGCACTGGCGCCATACCACTGGGAACCAATGACCCGCACCCCGCAGGGAAGATCAATGTACCCACCCCGCGCCGTCTCTACATCCCAGGGGTGCAACAGACCATTTTCATCAGGCTCTAGAAGAGACAAGTAGTCTTTTTCACAGAGGTAGCGGAGCCAGTTGGATTTGACGCCGTAGGGGCAGTTGTCGTGGTTGCCCTCGATCGCCAGCACTGGAATCCCTGCCGATCGCACCTTATCGAGGACGTACTCCGCTTGATTGAGAATGCCGGGGGTAATCATGCGCTCCTCAAACAGATCCCCGGCAATCAGCACAAAATCCACTCCTGCTTCAATGGCGTAGGTTTGCAGGGCACTGTCAAAGGCGGTAAAAAAATCAAGGGTACGGCTGGGATTCTCCTGACGATACTTACTAAAGCCGAGGTGAACATCCGCAACATGGAGAAAACGCACCATTTGAGAGCATCTCCTAGGGGCGATCGCTTTCAGCGTGCCGTAGGCAATCGCTAGACAGTTGCGCAAGGCGAATTGCCCAGTTGGGAGTCGCCGCAGCGGGTTGATCTGTGGCTGCCACTTCCACCGTGCGATAGCAGGCCACAGGCAAATTCAGCAAACTAACCAGAAATGCGGCTAAATCTTCGCGACTCAGAGACCCCGTCAGGCGATCGCCTTGATCAAGGCGTAGGTCTTTGCCACCGGGCTGATCCGTCAGGCCACAGGGGCGAACAATGGTATAGGGTAGGCCACTTTGGCGCAGCAGATTTTCTGCCGCCAGTTTCCAAGTAAGGATGCCCCCCAGTTGCTCGTTGTATTGCACTGCCAAGGGCTGTCCCTTGAGGTTCAGACTTGCCTGCTGTGGACGGGTAACCCCCGCCGAACTCACCTGAATGATGCGCGGCAAGGGCACATTTCCATAGGCTTGGAGCGATTCAATCTCAAGGCTGAAAGTGCCGCGGCGGAAGTGGGGATTGAGGGCACCGTCGTACTCAAATTTGCTGAGCATCAATTGCAGCGAGTAGATTTGCCCCACATTGAGGGGCGGCGCATTGGGGGCAGTGCGTGCCCGAAACACGGGGATAAAGTGGCTGAAGGGCAATTCAACCGTGATCCACTGATCGGCCACCGTGTCAAAGGACAGGGCATAGCCGATGCCATCCCACGCTGGGTCACTGCGCAGGAAAAATTTATAGCGCTGACCATCGCCGCGAACCCGCAGTTGAATGCCCGTGTACCCTTGGAGGTTGAGGGGGGGATTGAGGTTGCGGGTACGGATGGAAACAAACCCGCCGGCATTTTCCGTAGAAACCAGCCCCGTAAAAAGAGCACTGTGCTCCTTGAGGTAAAACTGACTGGCACTGACGCCGCCCATGACCACATCATCAAGGGCACCCCAAACCTCCCTCAACGGGGGCGTGGGATAGCGGTAGTCAAAGAGGGGATAGGTGTTGGGCTGACTTTGAAAGTAGGGTTGAGCGCGTTCCAACAGATGCCGCATCCCCTCGAATTCAACGGCCTCTGGACTAGCACCGACAATTTCAAGACCCGGCGGTGGCGCGTTGGGATTGGGCTGTACCTTGGCCCCGACACAGTTGATCACCGCCCGACTACCCTGCAGGAGATCGGCGGGAAGGGGTTGAGTGACATCGGCCACTGTAATCTCTAAAAAAGGAGCGGGGGGAAGTACCTGCTCCGCCTTGGCGCGATCGCGCACCACTGCCCGCACCGCATAGCCCTGATTTAGGAGGGTTTTCACCACCGCTTGACCCGTTCGACCCGTTGCCCCCATCACCACCACTAGGCCACTGCCGCGATAGGCGGGCGGCTCAAAGAGATCCGGCAAAAGGGGTGCCAGCACAGGGCGTAGTGGCTCTAACGTTCCCACAAGCGGCAAAGCTTGAAAAAAGCGCAGGGTATCGAGAAAGCGACCGAGTTCCCAGTTATTTGCCATAAAGGGGCACCACGCTTGACCAATGGGGAAATTCTTTCCCTGCCCTTAGTGTATCGTGCCACCGGTGGGCTGCCCATGTCAGCAGGGCGCAGCCGTAGTCCCTGGGAGGGGGGGGAGCCAAGGGCCGGTAGGGGTAAAGCCAAGAGGCTAAGAGGGCTTCTGCTTCACTGTCAGCAAGTAGGCGATCGCCCCACACCGAGTTAAGACTGCCCCCCTGATAACGGTAAATGCCCAGGTATTGATGCCCCTGCTGGGCACGCCGCGACACCACCCCATCCTGTTCTCGCAGTTCATAGCGATAGTGCCAGGCGATTGTCCCAAGGCTAGATAGACCCAGAAGGGGCACCTCCAATTGCTGGGCTAAGACGCGGGCAGTCACTACCCCCAAGCGCGTTCCCGTAAAGCTACCCGGACCACAACCGACGGCGATTGCGCCTATCTCGCCCCAAGCATAGGAACCCATAAATTCATTCAGGCAGGGGTGTAGCTGGCTGGCCAGTGCACGACCCAAAAACCAAGTTTTAACCTCAAGCAATTGATGCGCCCTTAAGTCATAGAGGCCGGCAACTAGGGGGGCATCGCTTGTATCAAAACCGAGGCAGAGCAGATTAGCTCACTCCTATGGCGATCGCCACCAAGCCGGCGACTAAGAGCAATCCGCCCACCACCACCAGAGCTGCCCGTACTTTTTGCTGTCGCGTCCAAGGCTGTGCCTGATAAACTTTGGGTTCAATGGCAAAGTTGTTGAGGCGACCACCCTCCTCAATGGTATAGCGCATCGCAACACACCTCAATTCCAGATTTTCAGTGGGGCTATTCTAACAAGCAAACCTTAGGACTTTTGAGAATCCTTAACAATTTCTTGCAATTGACCGTGGCGACTGACCCGCAGCCAGCGACCCCGCCAATAGATGCGATCGCCAAAACAGCCCCCCAGCCAAATGAGAAAGCTCATTACCTCCCGCAGGGGCAATAGCCACAGCCACAACAGTAACCGAGGCGTCCCCATCAAGACCATGCTGATAATGGCCTGCAACCAGCGAATGCCCTGAACTCCCAGAAATACGCTGAGGGTCCAGGGGGTTGGAAACAGTCCCCACAGCAGAGCACTATAGACCGTGCCAAACATAAACACCATGCCAAAGTACTGATTGCCGCGATTGGCGCGAATGGAGCGTGCCCAGCGCAGTTCCCGTTGTACCGCCTTCCAGAAAGAGTCATTGCCACAGTCATTCTTCAGGATATAGGGGGAGAGTTCGACCCGATAGCCCAGTTTCCAAGCGCGGTAGCCGAGATGATAATCTTCGCCAATGCGGTCTAAAACGGCAGCAAATCCGCCCATTTGGTCTAGAACCTGACGCCGCAGGGCAACAGTTGGCCCAATGGCAAAGCGCAAGCCACCATCGAGGAGGCGGGCAACTAAAACGCCAGGGATAAAGTCAATGCAGCGACCGAGAGCCAAGAAAGCAGCTCCTAGGTGTTGGGGATGCGGGTCAATGTAGCCACAGGTCACCACCCCCACCTGCGGATCTGCAAACGGAGCTGTAATTGTCTGCAAATAGTGGGGATCCACAGCGACATCGCTATCCACCTCGACAATAATGTCGTAGCGGGCGTGGCGGAATAACTGAAAAACATTGTTTGCTTTGCGGTTGTAGCCATGCTGCTCAGAACAAAGGTACCAGCGAGCACGCTCAGGGTACTGCCGACAAATCTGATCCACGACGGAAACGGCAGCATCCATTGGCTGCTGAATCCCAAAGAGCACCTCATAGGTAGGATAATCTTGGCAACACAGGGAAGACCAGTTCTGCCATGCCCTTGCTTCTAGGCCACAAATCGGCACCAGCAGCGACACCGAAGGTGCAACGCGAGGGGGAGTAGGGCGCTTGCGGCTAAAGAACTGCCATGTTACCCCCAAGGCTACGCAATAGAAGAGGCTGCCAGTGAGGGTGAGAAGGAAGAGCAGTCCGCCTAGGAGTTCGCGGATCATCAATCACCAATCCTGCCGCTGAGAGGAGAACTGGCACTGGCGTAGGCTTTTACGGGGATGCGCCCTGCAAGGTAGGCAAGACGGCCAGCAGTGGTTGCAAGTGCCATAGCCTTGGCCATTGCCGGGGCATTGCCCGCTTGGGCGATCGCGGTATTAATCAAAAGGGCATCGGCGCCCAACTCCATTGCCGCGGCAGCCTCACTGGGGGTGCCAATTCCAGCATCAATGACAACGGGAACATGCGCCTGCTCAATGATGATTTGAATATTGGCGGCATTGCGTAGCCCTTGGCCTGAACCAATGGGGGAGGCAAGGGGCATCACGGTGACACAGCCCACTTCCTCAAGGCGTTTGGCCAGCAGGGGATCCGCATTGATGTAGGGAAGAACGGCAAATCCTTCCTTGACCAGTTGCTCTGCGGCTGTGAGCGTGCCAAAGGGATCCGGCAGCAGGTACTTCGGGTCGGGAATGACCTCTAGCTTCACAAAGTTGTTGTCCTCTTGACCAAGGAGCTTAGCCATTTCCCGACCTAAACGGGCAACGCGAATTGCCTCTTCTGCGGTTTGGCAACCTGCGGTGTTGGGCAGGAGCCAAATTTTCGACCAATCTAGGGCATCCACAAGGCCTTCATGACCAGGCGCATTGGTCTGGACGCGACGGACAGCCACCGTAACAATTTCACAGCCACTGGCGGCAACACTCGCTTGTAAATCAGCAATGGAGCGGTATTTGCCGGTGCCGGTCATCAGGCGTGAATGGAACTGCCGCCCGGCGATTGTGAGCGGGGTATCTTGAATCAACAGCTCAGGAGCAGGTGCAGTCACCATGATGCACTTGTGAAGTGAAAAGTAGGAGGGCTTGCCTTTCTACCATACAGCCTTTTTTACACCGATTGGGTTCTATAGCTTCTGTCGTAAAGCCGCGACCTTGGATAACTTGTGGCATGATAGAGGCACCATACCTATGGGAGTGCAACATTGGCGCATGGCACACATTGGCAACAATGCCGCCATTCAGGCTGCCGATCGCCTGCTACGTCAATATGGGTTTGATCTCGATGGCTCCTCGGTTGAAGCCATTTTAGATCGCTGGCTGCGTCACTTCCCGCCCCGTTGGATTCGCCTCGCCCTCATTGAAGCCCTTTATCTAGGGCGCTATAAAGCCATCTCTGTTGAGCAGATTTTACAACTGTGGCAACGGCGTGAGCAACCCATCTATCACTTCAACAGCGAGTTTGAAGCCATCATCTGCCAGTCACTGCCGATTAGTGTGCCTGAAGCTGGCTCCTCCCGTCCCTCAGAACCCCGTACTGATACAAGAATTAGTGAATTTCATCCTGATTTAGCCCCTGACCCGTTCGTTGCCAAATTAACCGGTATTGTGCAGCGGTGGCAGTCCCAACACTCCCTTGTGGAGCAGGGCGATCGCACCGCCTAGGCGGTTGCAGGTTATACTCTTTGGGGTAAGATTTGGCACCTCCACCTATGGCTGTTTTTGAAGGCACCTATTCAGTTCGGGGAACCCCTCGCTTTGGCATCGTGATTTCCCGCTTCAATGACTTGATTACAACCAAGCTCCTAGAGGGCTGCCAAGATTGCCTGCGCCGCCATGGGGTTGACCCCAATCCCCATGGTTCTCAAGTGGACTATGCTTGGGTACCCGGTAGTTTTGAAATTCCCCTAGTGGCAGCTCAACTGGCGGCTAGTCGTCGCTACGCAGCAATTATCTGCTTGGGTGCTATCATCCGTGGCCAAACTCCCCACTTTGACTATGTGGCTGCTGAAGTTACCAAAGGCATTGCCACCGCCTCGATGCAAACCGGGGTGCCCATTATCTACGGCATCCTTACCACAGACACCATGCAACAGGCGCTCGAACGGGCCGGCATCAAAAGCAACAAAGGTTGGGAATACGCCCTCAACGCCCTTGAAATGGCAAGCCTAATGCAAATCCTTCCCACTAATATCAATCCGCCTGCGGCCAAACTGACCCCCACTACACCTGCCCTTACCGAGGGGTAAAACCAAGGACTGAACCGGTTCGGCTATTCTCCCATTCTCAAGGAGCGTAAAATGGGCTTATATTCCTAGGAGGCATGGCATTGGCACAGGGATTACGGGTTGGCATCTTAGGGGCTACAGGTGCCGTTGGTACGGAAATTTTGACCATTTTGGCGGAGCGATCGTTTCCAGTAGCCGAGTTGCGTCTTTTGGCTTCACCGCGTTCAGCGGGTCAAACCCTCTCTTTTGGTGGGACGGTGCTGCCGGTACAGGCGGTGAGCGAGGAAACCCTCAAGGGGCTGGATTTGATTTTGGCGTCGGCGGGGGCAACTGTGTCGCGGCAGTGGCTACCGATCGCCATCAAAGGGGGAGCGATCGCCATCGATAATTCCAGTGCCTATCGCATGGAACCCAATGTGCCTTTGGTGGTGCCCGAAGTCAACCCTGAAGATCTAAAAACACACCAAGGCATTATTGCCAATCCCAACTGCACCACGATTTTGATGACAGTGGCACTATGGCCATTGCATCGGGTGCGGCCAATTCGGCGCATTGTCGCGGCTACCTACCAGTCTGCCAGTGGGGCGGGAGCTAAGGCCATGCAAGAACTCAAGGATCAAGCCCTCGATATTCTCAAGGGGCAACCACCGCGCACAGAGGTCTTTCCCTACCCTTTGGCCTTTAACCTGTTTCCCCACAATTCTCCTTTGAATGAGCAGGGCTACTGCCAAGAGGAGATGAAGATGGTCAATGAAACCCGCAAAATTTTCCATGCCCCAGAGTTGCGGCTGACGGCTACCTGTGTTCGAGTTCCAGTGCTGCGTGCCCATTCAGAGGCGCTGAATGTGGAATTTTTTGAGCCTTTTCCGCTGCAAGAGGCGCGCGATCGCCTACAACAGGCGGCAGGAGTCCAGTTTGTTGAGGATTGGCAGCGCAACTATTTTCCCATGCCCCTAGAGGCCACAGGCAAGGATCCCGTGCTGGTGGGACGGCTGCGCCAAGATATTTCCGAACCCAATGCCCTTGAACTGTGGCTGTGTGGCGATCAAATCCGTAAGGGAGCAGCCTTGAATGCGGTGCAAATTGCCGAATCCCTGATTGCCCAAGGGTTAATTTAAGCAAAAAAGGCTGACTACGGTTGGGGATAGCCTGCCGCCAGGGGAATAGGAACAGGTTGGTATTCATCAAGTCCCTGGAAACACTGCCCCCTCCAAATAGGCCTCAAAGTGCTCCTGAAAATACAGCCAAGAAGTCATATCGGCACCCTCGCGATATTCGGTAGGGGCTTCACGGTATCGGGGCAGTCGTTCTAATTGCTCTTGCAAAAGCGAGGGTAAATCTTCAACGGTGAGGGCTTTGCGGCCTGTGGCACTATAAATGAGATAGCCGGGGCGATCGCCCATCTTCATCCAAGGCAGCCAAGGGCCAATTCGACTCCAACACAAGTGAACATCGGCAATTGTCTCCGTATCCTGCTGTAAATCAGCAGTAGCCACCGTGAGCTTAAAGAGTTCCGCCGCTTGGTAGATGGGCTGGGGGCTGTAGGGCCGAAACCGTTCCTCACCCCCAAGGGGGTTGTCGTAATAGGGAAACAGATCAAACTGAAAGGTAGTGGTGTGTTCACTGACTTGAGCAGGCACCTCGCGGCGAAATAGCCCCTGCACGGGATCATTAACCACGGGAAGGACAGGCACTGTTTCTTCTGTCCAAGGGTTGTGCCAGCGATCACACACCGATTGACGCTCCGGATCAAGATAAAACGTCAACTCACGGGAGAGAAAATACCACCCCCCCTCCGGATGGGGCAAACAGCGAGCGGCACTCATGCCAACAATGTTGAATAGATGACGGTGACGCTCTTGGGGAACAAAGCTATACACGGCTCCCTGCCACGCGATAAACGTGGTCTTGCCCGTCAGATCCGCCCGTACCCGCACCCAATCGCGAGCACTCAGGCATTTTTGAACAAATTCAGCGGCGGGCATGGCTACTCCACGGGAATATTGGCAGCTTGCAATTGCACATCCTGATTGGGATAGCTAGCAAGGCGCAGGGTCAAGGTTTTTGTATTACCGAGGAGGCTTTTGGGAATAAGAATCGTGCCTTTGACCAGATCACTGCCGGCGGGCAATTCCGTCGGTAGGCCTTCGGTCAGGGCGCTCAAAAGGGTGCCTTTGTCATTTTTGATTTCGAGGAAGGTGTAGATAAACTGTACCCCTTGGCTACTGTCGTTTTTCAAGCTAACGTGCAGGGCTAAATCTTGGCCAATAGTGTCCACACGGCTAATTTCCAAGCGCACTCCCTTGTCCTCAGCCACAATGGGCAATGGCCGACTGGCTTCTGAGTCCGTTGCCGGCGGTTCATTGGAGGCGGTGGGGGCCGGCACAATCTCGCGATCGCCAGAGCTTTGGGTCATTTCGGCAATGCGAGCCTTGGTTTGGGCAATGATCTGTGCTTCGTCCAGAATGGGCGATCGCT